>CAZWQX010000004.1:0-55342 GCA_964635965.1 uncultured Cryomorphaceae bacterium | reverse complement strand
GTTTGGATGATTTTCCCACTCAGCCAGGGGTATGGTCGCAAAACAACCTCTCGAATAACTGTAATCTCGGTGTATTCAAATTTAGGCTCAGCAGTGTTTCAGCTTTGGCAGAAGTAGATTCTGCAACGGATACTCTCTGCACCAATCAACCCACAACATTTAATAATCTAAGCCAAGACGCCAATTCTTACTTCTGGGACTTTGGTGATGGTGAAACCAGCACGGAGATCAATCCGACTCATGTATATACTGACCCTGGCGAGTATATTGTGACCCTTTTAGCAGAGGATACAGATGGGTGCCTTGGACCGGATTCAACGACAATATCAGTCGAAGTGCTACCTTCTCCAAACATGGAATTCACTTTCGACAACACTCCCATTTGCCCCGGAGAACAGATTCAATTGTCGGTTACTGGAGCAGATAGCTATGAGTGGAGCCCTGCGGCCGGTTTGAATAATACCAATGTGTTTAATCCTCTATTTTCCGGTACTGAAACTTCAACATATACAGTGACCGGAACTTCTGTTTGTGGAACCCAAACCCTGGAGGTCACTTTAACGGTAGGTTTGGTAGATATTGAAATCGAAGAAGACCTAACGGTTTGTCCGGGAGAATCCATTCAGTTAAGCGCCTCCGGAGGAAGTCAATATCTATGGACACCCGACATCTATCTCGACGATCCAACCATTGCAAATCCTACAGCCACACCTGAAGCGAATATTACATACCAGGTGACCGTTAGCACCGACGACGGTTGCGAGGGAACCGCTCAAGTTGGAATTGAATTACTCGACCCACCTCCTGTATTAACCGGACAAACTGATTATGTCTCGTGCAATGGTGTGCCGGTCCAAATTTTGATTTTCGGAGGTGATAATTATTCCTGGTCTCCGAGTAACGGTTTGAGTGCTGATGACGTTAGCAACCCTACCGCCTTTCCTTCCGAAAGTACTGTGTACACGGTAACCTCTGAAGGAGAATGCGGAACGGGTAGTTTGGAGGTCACCGTTCAAACGAATGCTATAGAAATTGACGTATTCGTCGACACGATTGCTTGTTTTCTCACCCCAATTCCGGTTGAAGCTTCAGGAGCCAACACATACAGGTGGGACCCACCTGAGTTATTTGCAGATGCCAATTCGCCTGAAACTACGGTAAGTATTTCATCAACAACTGAGATATCGGTTATTGGTTTTGATGAATCGGGATGCTTTGATAGAGAATCACATCTTATCCAGTTGTACCCGCGTCAAATCGTTCGAGCAGGAAACGACAGAATAATAAATTATGGAGATGAAATCATACTGGAGTCCTTCAGCATATTTCCTATCACTTGGGAGCCAAGTCCTTATCTTAGTTGTTTAAATTGCAATGACCCCTTGGCGTTCCCTCTTGAATCCACCACTTTCTTCGCAACAATAGAGACCCCTGATGGATGTTTGGAAACAGACTCAGTAAATGTGACGGTTACCGGAAACCTCTATGTTCCGAATTCATTTACCCCGGACGGCGATGGAATCAACGACATCTTTAAAGCAATTGGCATTGATATTGTCGAATTTCGAATGGAGATATTTAACCGATGGGGAGAACTAATCTTTACCTCTCAATCTATAGATTTTGGGTGGAATGGCAGTTCTAATTCAGACGAATATTATGCTCCGGCGGGGTTGTATCCATATCGAATAGTGGCCACTGATCATACCGGACAGCTTTTCGAACTTGCGGGCGGGGTAAATCTTATTCGCTAAACGAATCGTTCGTCAACCTCCATTACCGTTCCACAATTCTTGCAAGTGCGAAGGTCTTCATCTGCATAAAACTCTCTAAACCTGGGGAGGAAGTCCTTTTCAATATTTGCTAATGGAAAATAAGTCTCATGGAGCTTATTATTACAGTTGTCGCAAAACCAGAGTAATCCATCTTTCATACTCGTACCCAATCTAACTCTTTCTATAACAAGGCCAACGGATCCTTCGGAACGCATTGGAGAGTGCGGGATTTTAGGAGGTAATAAAAACATCTCGCCCGCTTTAATCGGGATATCTACGGCTTTTCCATTCTCTTGAATCCGCACATTAATTTCTCCTTCAAGTTGATAAAAAAGCTCCTCCGTCTCATTGTAGTGGTAATCCTTTCTGGCATTCGGGCCACCAACTATCATCACGATATAATCAGTTCCTTCGGGATAGAGATTCTTATTACCAACAGGTGGCTTGAGCAAGTTTCGATTTTCATCTATCCACTTCTCAAGATTAAATGGTTTTCGTAAAGCCATGGCATAAATTCTTCACCCAAGATAGAAAATCTATTACTCCGAGAGTATTGCAAATTCCGTTCGACGATTCACTGCATGCTCAGCATTCGTACAGCGAACTCCATCTCTACATTTGTTTATTGGGTCTTTCTCTCCTCTACCTTCGGAGTCTAAGCGGCTTTTATCTATTCCCTGTGAAGACAAGTAAGAGACCACTCCCTCGGCTCTTTTTTGAGAAAGATACAAGTTGTAGGAAGACGGCCCTCTGCTATCGGTATGGGAAAGAATCCTGATTTTCATATTCGGGTTGTCTCGAAGAAATATGATCAACTTCCTTAAGTTCTTTTTAGAGGCATCTGACAACGCGTAACTATCAAAACCGTAGTAAATATCCGGCAATGAAATAATGCGCTCTTTACCCCCCAAATCGGTGAAATCTACTTCTAACTTACCGTCCGCGAGCTCGCCTTGAACTTTGTATCCCAATTTCGAAGAATTGACTTCGAGTTTTGTCGCCCCTTGAACCATAATTACATATGAACTATCCAGAGGAATTTCGGCAAAAGCAAACTCCCCTCCGGTGAGGGTAAATGACTCGGCCAGGAGTTCGCCGTCCGATGTATACAAATAAACCCTTTCACCTGGATTTTCATTATTGGTTTTCCCTTTCAGGTCCGTAAATAATACAGAATCATCCACATTCTCCTCAGCGCTAAGCCGATATTCTTCATCACTTAATAATTCGAATCGATACACATTATCGTTCCCCGGGTAGGATGAAACAGCTGTCAACCCTGAACCCGTACTGATCAAAAGCTTTTTGTTTCTTAAATCAACTTGCTCATCCATAGGTCTAAGGGTGTATTTGCCCGGTTTTTGGGATTCAAGCGAAAAGGCCCCATCATTGCCTGTAACAACCTTCTCAGTTCTGCCCGTTTCAACGTAAGTCAACAACAATGTCTCGGCTTTATTTATTCCTTCAATACTCCCATCAAAACTAAATGCACCCATCCCGGAATCTATATTCTCTTGCTTGGCCAAAAGATATTCCTCATCGGAAAGAAGTTCGAAACGATAGACACTATTCTCATCAGGGTAAGTAGTAACAGCTTTCAAACCCGATTCGGTATTGATGACCAATTTGTTATTCGTCAAATCAAGGCCCTTGTTCTGAGCTTCAAGCTTGTATTCACCTGAGCTCTTTGATTCAAGAGAAAAAGCCCCGTCACCATCTGTCACAATGGTCTCTGATTTACCCGTAGTCAACGAAGTCAAAATGAGCGACTCCGCATTTTCCATTCCCTCAATACTTCCGCCGAAACTAAAAGCGCCCATGCCTGTATCTGCATTTTCTTGCTTGGCAAGAAGGTATTCTTCATCTGACAAGAGTTGGAACCGATATACACTATCCTCATCGGGTAGAACATCGACTGCTGCCACTCCTGATTCCGTGTTCAGAATCAGCTTATTATTGGTTAAATCAAGCGACTTATCCGTGGCTTCCAAGGTATAACTTCCAGGTGTAGATGGGTTTAATGAAAGAACCCCACCTTTTGATATTATCACGGTATCTCTTTTACCCGAGTCCACAGAAGTAAGTATTAAAGGAATGGCTTGAGTATTATTCAAACCTTCTATGCTTCCACCAAAAGAAAATAATCCTAAGCCCGAATCACTGTTTTTCTGTTTGGCAAGCAAATAGTCTTCATCAGACAAGAGTTCAAAACGGTATTTCCCGTTGTTATCAGGATCTGAAATAAGTTTTTGCTCTCCTGATTTTGAAACCATTTCCAAACCCGCCTCAGACGTATATCTTGGATCAGCTGGATAAAAAGAATATGTTCCGGGCGAAAGATTCGATAAATCAAAATTTCCTTCCGTACCAACTTCCACCGTATCAATTGCGGTACCGTCCGTCGACTCAATTATGTACAAAGCAGTCCCCTGATATTGCCAATCATCAAAACTACCGTCAAATGCCAGGAGCGTTGATGGATCAGAAGCATTTTGCTTTGCCATGGCATACTCTTCATCCTCGAGCAAGTTAATCGGGAACCCATCACCATCGAATAAAGCTTGAGAAACAAGTGCTCCCGAAGCATCATAAACTGAAAGTGAATAATCGGCAAGTGCCAAGTCTTGATCAACGGGTCTGAAGTCATAATTCCCTTTCTCTCTAACTTTGATTGTAAAGGATCCATTACTCCGTACCAGGACTGAATCAAATGCAGTTGCTGAGTCATCAGTAAGCAAAAATGAAGTCAAGCTTTCTGATTTCCATCCTTTGATTTTTCCACGGTAAACAAATTCTTCCTTTTTCTTAGGTTGAATCGGAAGAATAGAAGCAATCTCCTCTGGTTCTTCATCAACTGCGACTCCATAATTCACATATTCAAAGAGGTAAGATGTGGGGCTGTGAGGTCGAACGGTTTGGGTGGTATCACCCGATCCACCGAGAATTACAAGCCGATCGGTTTTTTCGAATTGCTCTTGAGGAAAACGAAGTTCATAAGGGTGTCCTGTAACCATGGCTCCCAACTCGATAAACCCATCCTCATCAACGGGACATGTCCTAATTAGTGAATCGTTAAATGCATACAGCTCCACAAGGGATGATTCGGGGACATCTCTTGCGGGTACCATTCCATAGACTATTGGCACCTTTATTTCTGCATCAAGCATCCATGCAGATTGAGGAATCGCTCTGGTATATGCAAATGAATTCGAGTAGGATGTGGCATCCAAAGATTCCTGTGGAACTCCTGATTTACCTAAGATGTCGATGCCGTGGGCACCTGAAACCCCTTTAGTCTCAAGTCCATAGTCCTCTCCAACGGTAAGTCCTTTAAATTCGAATTTTCCGTTTACATCAGTGGGCACTTCTTCGAGACTCTCACCATTAACATCTTTCAAAACCACGGAGACACTGTCGAATGAAGTTGATTCTTCCGGTTTCACTTCTCCAAAAAGATCAAACAACTGGCTATTGTCCACATTTTCTTCTTTACCCAGAGTATATTTCTCGGCGTCCAAGAGCTCAAAAGTGAATGCATCTTCAGTTGGTTTAAATCGGCGAACAGGCTGTCCCTGATCATTGTAGACAACCAGGATATTCTCCTCGTCGAAGATTCCGTCGGCCTTAAGGGTATATACCTCCCTGGTCTGTAATCCCGAAACCGTGGCTACACCATATCGATCAATATCAACGCCCTTGACCTCGGCTCCTTGTTTGTCGTATATCCTGAACGTCAGATTTTGATCAGTCGTCCCTTCTATTGCCATTCTTATTGAGTCCAGAGGTTCTTGCTGGGGAATGAACTCTAAGGCGTAAATATCATCTCCCCCCTGTCCACCAATTCTATTTGATGAAAAGAATCCATTTTGGCCATCTCTGAATGTAATCGCAAAATCATCATGAGCACTATTGATAGGTGCTCGAAGATTATAGGGTGAAGGATTATCGTTCAGAAGACTGACATAATAGAGATCTAAGCCCCCATAACCCCTATCTCTTCGATCGCTTGAATAGAATAATCGAGTACCCTCACAACTTGGAAATACTTCATTTCCCGGGGTATTAATATTCGGCCCTGCATTCACCGGGACTTTCCATTCATTGTCGATCCAGTCGGAGTACCAGATATCCATCTCTCCAAAACCTCCGGGACGGTCACTGGCAAAATACATTCTTGTGCCATCCGGCGTATAAGACGGATGACCTGTATTATATCCCTGATTGTATTTGAACGGAATCAGGTCGTCTTCTGATCCTGATAAATCGGCGAAATAAATTCCCACCTTCAACTCATTAAGGATACCTTCAATTTCCCTTAATGAAAGGGCGTACATCCCTTTTTCCTCCCAATATGCCATCGGCCCATCATGGAAGTAATACTCCCTGTTTTTCATGAGCATATTTGGTCTCCCCATTGAAAGAGATCCCGACCTTTTGGGTGTACTTTTGTAAAGCAAGTGTAAGCTTTGGTTTGTAAATGCCGTTGGGAACAGGACTTGAACAGTAAGCTGGTCACTCACAAAGAATATGTCGCTTCCTGATACAAAAGGTGCATATTCATTATAGATTGAGTTGATCCCTGAAATTTCCTGGAAAGAAGATTTTGACCCCAACGTATCCCAACTGAGCAGATAGCTGGCTTTATCGAGCCAGAAGTATATACTCCCATCAGCACCTCCGGAAGACATGTACTCAATCAAACCCAAATACGCTCCTGAAAAGTCGTCATTGGCAATTCTAACGTCTGCAAATAGTCTTGCTTCATCAGGGCTCTGGGGAGAATCCATGCCGACTATGGTAGCCACATCGAGGGCCTCTTGGTACTCTTGCAGTTTGTAATGGCATTCCGTGAGCATTACTCCTGCTTTCGGATTCTGCTTTTTCGAATTAAACTCTTTTCTCAGCGGACGAATAGCATCGCCATAGCGTCCTTCTTTCATCAACCTCTCAGCTTTTTTCAACTGAGCATCTGCCCGATGGGGGACAAAAGTGAAAATCGTCACTGCCACAATCAAAATTGAAAAGAACAGCGATTTAAGGGGGGGTATCATTCTTTATAGTTTTTCGGGGACAAAAAATTGTATTTCAGTTCTTCTGTTTTGTGCATGCTCCTCTTCACTGCATTCTACTCCATCTTTGCAGTGATTCACCGGTTTTGTTTCACCGTATCCATCACCAACAATTCGTTCCTGGCCAATTCCATTTTGAATAAGGTATTGTTCTACTGATTTGATCCTCTTCTTAGAAAGCTCCAGATTATAATCCGCGTCGCCTCTGGAGTCTGTGTGTCCACTTAGTACTATTGCCAAATCTTCATTTTCTCGCAGAATACTTGTCAACTCTTTCAGAATTGGTTCGCTAGACTCCTTTAAGGCAATTTCATCCAATTCATAATAGATGGCTTCTACTTTAAACACTTCAGATTCGGCTATTCGAACCTGGATATCTTGGTCATTCGTGATCGTGATGACTTTGTCGGTTTCCTTAAGTCTTACATAAACAAAGCCATCATTCTGATCAGGCTCAATAACTTCAATGACCTCTCCTTCATCATTGAATATTCTAATTTGTGCATTTGGATCTACAACCGAAGTTTGAAATTTATATGATATGTCGGGTTTCGTCTGTTCAAAAATGAATTTCCCTTCTGCATCCGTAAACGCCCTTCCCAAGTCATTTCCTTCAGCATCTTGAAGGACAATCTCCACTCCGGGAATCGGGCCCTTTTCAGCATTGTCAAACATTCCTGCGATGTCAAGGGCCAAGACACTGTCATCCGAGTTGGATTGTTTTTCCAGGATATAATTCTCAGGGGTTAATAGTTCAAATCTGAATTGGCCTGACTCATCCGCCACAATTTCATTGACCAGGTTGTAATCGGAATCAAAAAGCAATAATCGGCTGGTCTCCGTGCTGCTCTCCTCGTCTAACGAGATCGAATAATTCTCCATCCCCTTTATCTGGGCGAAGGCAAACTCACCATTCTCATCCATGTAGGTGTAGTCTATGAGGTGGCCATTGGAATCATACAAATTCACTCGATCACCCGCTTCGAGTTTATCTCCTTCGAGTCTTCCCCTCACCAGGTCAAAAAGCAGTTTTGACTTAAATACGGTAACAAAAACCAGTCGGTCTACACCGGATGCCGAAAAACGATTCGAAATGATGTAAGCCAAATCTTCTGTGTCCGTGTAGGGGTTAAACTCGTGATAAGGACTGTTTAAAGGTGGTCCCGGATTTATGATTTCTCCTTGGTAATGAAACACTATGTCGAATCCTCCCACGGATCTATTCGGATCGTTTGTGGCAAAGTACAGGCTGTCTCCTGCTAAAGCAGGATATACTTCATCACTGGATGAGTTGATCGGATCTCCGCAGTTCATCGGAACCTTATCCTCAACTTCAAGGTTGACCTTCCAGAGATCCATTCCTCCCCGCCCTCCGGGAATATCGGATGAAAAATACAACCACCCATCGTTGGAAACGGCAGGGTGCATGTAGTTATATTCGGGGTCTATCCATTCGGGCATCTCACTTTTACCGTCTCGCAACTCGTAAATGGAGATATTCCTGGAGCGTTTTCCGGAAAGCACGGGATTATCATAGCGGGCAGTAAAAAAAATGGACTCTTCAATCGAGGTTGCAGGTCCCAACTCCACCCGATTTTTATCTTTCAGTTTAGTGAAATATTCAATAGGTAAAATTTGTCGAGAATTCGAGTCAGCTGTTAGCTCGTAAGTAAAAATTGCTTCTTTTTTATGCGGGAAATAATCCGTCTCAATCGTTGCTTCAATTAATAGGATAGGACTTCCGGCCACCATGAAAATGAGAGAAGAAAGAGAGTCATTTGCGTCGATTAAACGAACGCCATATGATTCGGTCTTCTCTTCACCAATCCCAAGGATTTGTTGGAGTTCCTTTCGCAATTCATCTTGTCTGTTGCCCGTTTCAGATGAAAGTGCCTCAAGAGCCTCTTCGTATCGTCCATTCGCTTTTAGAACATTGGCGAGTACATAACCTCCACAGCTGCTCTCCCCTGAAATAACCAGTTCTCGATACGCCATTCGGTATTGTTCGTCCGACATCAACTCCTTAACGCGTTGGCAAAGAGATGCAGATTGAGCAGTAACTTCTGCATAAATGAGCAATGGTAATATGATGGCAAGAATCTTTTTCACCGAATAAATCTCGTTCTAGGTGGGTTCGTTCGATAGACATTGAAGTCGAATCCGATAAATATTTCGTGTGTCCCACTTTGTTGTGCAAGAAGATTGTTGGTTAGCAGATCATAAGCATAGCCAAAATGAAGCTTGTCATTTGCATAGAAATGGCCGCTGAATACCATTCCGAAATCATGCCGATAGGTCGTGGTCAACCAAAGTGATTCAAAAAATCTCGCGCTCAAGCTTAAGTCAAACTGCACGGGACTACCCTCTTGCCATCTCAACATACCGCTTGGTTTGAGGTCAACTTTTTGAAATGCCGGAAAGACACGGCCGGCAACAAGGTTAATGTTAGGCTCTAACCTGGCATCTATAACATCATTTGAAGCCAGCCGTCCTCCATTCAAATTCAGTGCACTTAGACCTATATAAGATCGATTATCGAGATACATAAATCCAAAGTCGAAGACCGGCTGCCAAATATTCGTCTCCGTTTCGAAGGCGACGGGATCCGATCCATCCGGAAAATCAAGTTCGTTCCAGTTGTATCGATGATTGTAAGCTCCCGCGCTTAGTGCAAACGATAATCGCTTGGTTCCTTCCAGTCGTATTTTGTAAGAAAAACTAGCTTCAAAAGAAGTCATTTCCCTGGCCCCAATTTGATCACTTTGCACCCATAAGCCAACGGCCAAATTCTTATTCATCAAAGGACTGTGCACCGAAAATCCACCCGTTTTCGGAGCGCCTTCGAATCCCACCCACTGTGTTCTGTAACTCAATGCAGTGGAAATGGCATCACGTTCCCCCGCATAGGCAGGATTTATAGAGTAAAGGTTAAAAATGTACTGCGAATAAAGCGGGAACTGCTGACTTTTGGCTTGCAAAAAGCTCAGTAGGAAAATAGATATGACTCCTATCCTTTTCATCTGATCATTTCAATATATCCCGTGAAGGTTAACCCTGCCGTTTCAACTACGTAGAAATAAGTGCCTGAAGGAAGTTTTTCACCACTCTCTGAATCACCATTCCATACGACTCCCAAGTTGTCGTAATTACTAGCTTTAAAAACCGTTTGACCCCAGCGATTGAAAACTTCAACTTTATTAGAAGTGTACTCGGGCAGTTCAATGTTTTCTATTGTCCATAAATCGCTCTTCCCATCTCCATCTGGAGTAAATGCATTGAAAAAGCGAAGGGCACAATTCTCAGCGGGACCCGGCGAAATACTAAATTCTAGCGTTGTCTCACAGCCAGGTGATATCACGGTTACAAAATACAATCCCGGTAAAAGCCTGGATAGGCTATCCACTCCGGTGACCCCATTGCTCCATACGAACTCATAGGGAGGTTCGCAACCAACCAAATTGATAATCCGTGCCGCCCCGTCCGAAGATGTTGGACAAGTTGTTGGGACCGTTTCAACGCTGAAAAATATTGCACCTGATGAAGTGCCACCTTGGTGAAATCCTTGGGTTAAAGTTAGATCCGAGCTTGACACTGTTGTAATGACGGCTTCCCCTGCGGTAAATTCTATTTGTTGATTACCTGAAATGGTTTGAGATCCGCCAATAGAGCCAATCACTGCGCGATCCAAATCCACCTGACCATATGCTACTACACTCGGGAGAATGCATAAGAAAAGAGCGATGTGTTTTAGTCTTCTCACCTCTACAGAGTATATCTGATTACAACACCATAGATTCTTTGATCGACTTGATCCAAGTCAGGTGACACGCCCGTGACTGAATCGGAAAATTGCACAAAGAGCCGATATGTGTATTGGCTGTTATCAATGGTATTTAGAAAGAAAATTGGCGTGGTCAGGACGTTATCGCCTGATGATACAAGACTGATATTGAATAAGATGTTTTGATTTGTCGTGCTGAAGGAAGTCAGGTCTTTACGAGCCAAAACGAATTGCATCGCCGTTGAAGACCCATCGTGGAAATAAATTCTTACCTGATTGACTTCTGCTCCATGCGGTAAGTGAACGGGTGCCGCAATGGTATTGATTACACCATTTCTCAAATAAGCAAAAGGAGCCTCGGTATCGAAAAACTTAAGTACGTTATCGGCATTTTGGGAAGAATTCGGTCCCACCTCTTCGAAATCCAAGGGATCAATACTGTAAAAACCTATGCTTGAAGTCCCTGCAACCGTTCCAGGCTCCCATTGGCCATCTGTTGCATCAAATACCAAAACCTGCCCGTCGGTTGGAGTATCCGTGCCAACATTTACCGACTGTAATCCGGTAACCGTAGCTTCCCCGCTTGAATTTAAGCTCACATCTCCAGTAACATCGACTTCTTGCGCTTCATTACTGGCATTCCCAACGAAAATGCGGCCGTTGGATAACGCCGAATTGTCATAAGGAGAGAGGTCAACCGGAGTTGCGGAGGGATTATTCGTCACGTTCAGGTTGTTTGAACTCAGGGTCAACTCCTGGAGTTCATTCGAAGGATCCGCATCCGCATCGTCTCCCAGACCGGGCAAACCACTCAAATCAACCGTCGTCGGGTCGCCCGTCAAACTCAGGTTCGTCCCCGCCAATTGCAAATCCTGGTTGTCGGTGTTATCCAGATAAGGGGATAAATCCACCGGGGTTGCAGAGGGATTATTCGTCACGTTCAGGTTGTTTGTACTCAAGGTCAACTCCTGGAGTTCATTCGAAGGATCAGCATCTGCATCATCACCCAAACCCGGCAAACCGCTCAAATCAACCGTCGTCGGGTCCCCTGTTAAGCTGAGAGTTGTTCCCGATAATTCCAAATCCTGATTATCGGTATTATCCAAATAAGGTGAAAGATCTATTCCCGAAACATCTTCATTAAGCGTGATCGTCAAAGTATTGTCTTCCAAGGTCAAGCCCTGGATTTCATTTGTGGGATCATTGTCTCCGTCACCGGGAGAGAACGTGTTTACCGAAAACTCCTGTCCGGCTTCGAAAATCTTTAGGGTGCCATCTTCAATATTGTAGGTAACACTATCGATCAGTTCGTTTTCCGGGTTGAAGTCAGGGTCATTAATCAGCGATGCCAGGTCGACGGTGGAAGTTATTCCACCCTCAGTAATTGAGAGGTTCGTATTAATAAGTTCAAACACTTGAACCAATTCGTTGGTGGGGTCTGGATCATCGTTAACCTGGTCAGAGGTTCCTGAGTGAAAGGCATAGGGAACAGACTGAAAAGCCGTTTCCTGAAGAATGGTTAATCCTTGTCCTGCATCTATTGAAATACGCAACCAAATATCTCCTGAACTCCATGGAACGCCACTAAATACGCCCGATATAACTTGCCCTTGGCCCAAGCTCAGGTTTATCAATCCAGTGGTTCCTGTCTGAACGGAGGGAAACTCTTCAGCGTATACAACATCTCCTCCTTGCCCCGTCAAAAACTCGGCTGACAAATAAATGCTTTCTTGTACGAGGGCTTGCCCGCTCTGTGTATCACGAACAATTGCTTGATAGTTGATCCCTTGTGGGACAGTTTGTCCATAAAGTAGACTCCCTGTCATCACGAGAATGGCACTCAAAGCATATTTCACTACTCGGTAACTATAATTCTTGGATAAGCTCATTCGCATAGGCAATGGGTTAATTCTCCCTTAATATTCTGGTCCATCCATCAGTTCCTAATGAGACAATCACAACTGTCTCAGTACTCGTTTCATCCAATTCGATATTCGGAGCAAAAAAATCCACAGGAAAAGATCCTGTATTAATGTTCAATTCTCCGAGGCCGGGCAGGTCACCGGTTTTTCTTATGACGTAGGTTCTACCTTCACATTGATCTGCAGCCGGCAATTCCAGTTGGAAGGTCGATGACCCTCCGGTGAGAAACTTCACAATTATCATATAGTCATCATCACCAGCCGTATAGGACGTGATGCCTAAATTGTCGAGAATGGTCAGGTTGTAACCAATTGAGCGATTGAATTGGGTTGAGCTCAACGGATTTTCCGTTCCCACTCCTAACCTTCCCCCCGCGGCATAAAGAACCGTTTCATTATTCGACTTTACCTTGAGCACCGTTCCGGAAGAATTGGATGATACCACCTCAAGTTTTGCAGTAGGATCATTCGTTCCAACTCCAATATTTGAATTCACATTGAAAACACCACTTCCTTCATTGTCTACATTCCAGTCTCCGTCATCTCGAAGGGTAGCCAGATTCACAGTGTGCTCAACACCCGCCTCGGATATGGTCAATATGGTATCATCAATTAAGGTAATGCCCTGATCATCTATCAACTCATTAAATGGATCAGCATCGGCATCATCAATAAGAGCATCCAAATTAGTTGAATAAGAAATGCCCGCTTCCACAATCTGGAGACTTGTGCCAATTAATTGCAAGCCGCCATTAGGATCAATAAGTTCATTTGTCGGGTCTGAATCGGCATCATCGACGATCAAATTATCTAAGGAAATGGACGTCACGCTTCCGTCAGCTTCGGTGATTTGAATTGTATTCTCCTCAGGTATATAGACAGCATTGGTAATAACCTCATTTGTAGGGTCCGAATCGGCGTCATTGATATTGAGGTCGTTCAATGAAATTGTCGTCGTATTGCCATCAGACTCGGTTATGACAATGGCGTTTAGATCCGATTGGAAAAGTGCTGAAGTGATGAGCTCATTTGTTGGGTCGGCATCTGCGTCATCTACATTGCCCGTTGTTTGTGCAAATAAGGCATAGGGTACTGAGTTAAACTGCGTTGAGCCAAGCGATTGAATTCCTTCGCCGGTATCTATTTCAAGTTCCAGCCAAATATCTCCCGACTCCCAGGGTATGGAGGAAAATGATCCTCCGGTTACATCACCCGAACCTATTACTAAATTCAATAGTCCAAAGGCATTCGTTTGTACTGAAGGAAACATCTCTTCATAAACGAGTTCTCCATTTGGCCCTCCTACCCTCATGGCAACAACAGCAACAAGTGATTGATTCCCCAGTTCTTCTCCTGATTGGGTATCTCTGAGAATAGCTTGATAGTTAATCCCTTGAGGAGATTGACAATAAGCGGATGGTGCTATCGCAGCAAGAAGTATGAAAAGCAGAACCTTTAGAGGGCCGTGGTCCATTCAGAAGTGAGCAGATTGATTATCCACGTAAAATACTTGCTAATTCCGACCTGAATCAATAGTGCTGACATATAGATGCTAACAGCTGAGCGTGAGTTACGCTACGGGAAAATTCACCTGCGGATTCCTGGTTCCGAAAAGGTGATCAAACCGTGATATATCCAGATCAGCGGGGAGTGGCAGTCCTTCGAAAAGTGATTTTAAAAAATGAACGGAAAGCGAAGGAGCTAATAACACCCCTTTCGTTCCTAAACCATTAAAAGAAAAGAGGTTAGAGATTTCAGGGTGTTTACCAATTAGCGGCCTTCGATCTTGGACTGTCGGTCTAAGTCCGGCGCGATGATCTACAACTTCAAAAGGTAGATTGACGAATTTTTTGAATTTGGTCAAGAGTTCTTCCTTTCCTGATTCAGTAGGAAGAGAATCCTTCTGATCCCAGTTGAAGGTTGCTCCAACTCTGAAGAGATCCCCGCCAAGAGGAAGAACAAAAAATCCTGCATTGAACGTTTTATCCAATTTCAAGCCGGGACAGCTCAAAGTCAATACTTCGCCTTTGGTCAGGCCGAATGGTAGATATGACCACCAAGACGTGAGCGCCGCAGAATTGCCTCTGCAATCAATGATCCCATCAATTCTATCCCCATTTTCAGCGAAATAATTTGAGTCAGGTGTTTCAGGAAGAGCGGTCTGTTTGTAAACATTTAGTTCGCGAAAATAATTCCTGGTCTCTTTGAGGAATACGGGTAGATCCAGATATCCCGTATGGCCTATTTCTCCCTCACCATGAGAAGCTTCGAAGCCGGAAAATTTCTCCAGGTGAGGAGTGATATCTTTTAAATAGCCCTGAAAGCCGGGAAGCATCTTTTTCTCATCCCATTTATCACGTTCTTGCTTGGAACCATGTATTCTCCATACTGGTTTCGGGAAGTAAAAATGTACTCCCAATTTCTCTTCCCATTTAGGGTAAAATGACTCTATCTCATTTATGAATTCATCCGCGCGCCAGCTTTTATTTATGCGCCTGAAAACGATTGGATTCCATAACCCGGCAGCAACCATTGAGCTGGAATTTGAATAATTATCATCGAAAATCTTGAATTTTTCACCTCGCTCGAGAAACCTCAAAGCGAGGA
The DNA here is from genome assembly GCA_964635965.1 of uncultured Cryomorphaceae bacterium. Taxonomy (GTDB): domain Bacteria; phylum Bacteroidota; class Bacteroidia; order Flavobacteriales_D; family Cryomorphaceae; genus JAKVAV01. Next base: position 40,188 of record CAZWQX010000004.1, on the reverse strand, counting down.
TCGTGCCTGCTATCCCCTGACCTAATATTGCGTACAAAGCGAACCTAATTCATTACCAATGCCCCTAAAAAAGCAGGAATAATGGCGAAGATTAATATTACCGAATAGACGAACAAAATGGCTATAGTCTTTATCAAAGCGGCAAGAATTGATTGAGAATAGACCACTTTCAATGACCAAATCATGTAGACGAAAATTATCAAAGACAAAATCCCTCCGGCTGAGTTTTCGATCCACATATTTAAAAGAAGGTAAATACTAAACACTGTGAATACAAAGGTGTGCAAGTGAACACCATGGACAAGATGTTGAACATAGTAGAGCCCTTTCTTCAAATGAAAAAACCATAAAACCAAAGCAAATAGTGGAAGTAAGAAAAACAGAGAAATTGATACAACCCGGAAAAGCGACTGCATGAACGATTTTGGGTCGTCAGCCGCACGTCTGGCGTGTTCATTCCAAAAATCACTGAGATCAGATCCCCCGTTTATTACAGCTGAATCAAGCGAGATTTTGATATCACCCTCCTCTTCAAGATTCTTTACCGAATCCATCCGTGCTTTCAACTGCTCAAGATCTATTTCACCGGTTGGAGAGGAAAAAGCACTATCCAGCAATGCCAGTTGAGTGTCTTTTATTCTCGCGGTATCAAATCCTTCAAATACGGTTGAATCTTTTACAGTTAGTGATAACAAAAAGAAATAGACAAAACTGACGAAAAGATACATTCTGAACGGAGCAATGAATCTTCGGCGCTTCCCATCATTAAAACTTCGCGTTAGTTTTCCGGGACGAGATAAAAGGAGTAAAACGCTCCTAAACAGTTTAGAATCTACCGTGAAATAATCTTGTAAAAAATCCCCTATGAAATCCTTGATCGGAACTTTAGCGCCTCTAGTCCTTTGCCCGCATTTACCGCAGTATTTGTCTCCCTCATGAAGTGGGTTACCACAATTGAGGCATTCGTGAAGATATTTTTGGATTTCACCCATGAATCAGGGTGAAAATAAGAAAGACAGCGATATCAAGTAGTTTCCAGCACCTCTTTGACAATCGAAGCGAGGTAGTTAAACTCCTTTTCTTTGCTCACAAAGCGCTTTGCTCCAATATTGTATGCCTCCTCAATGGTCCACTCATTGTCGTTATTGCTCAAAAAGATCACCGGGACATCGTAGTCAAAACTCTGCATAAGTTGAATTAAATCAAACCCACTTATGGAAGGCATCGTTATATCGACAATTACCAAGTTGTATTTGTTAGAACTTAGCAACTTCATTGCTTCGGCAGAGCTCGGAGCAATATCTACATCAAACCCCTCCTCAACCAAGAGTTTACGGGTGATTTTTAAGGTAATCACCTCATCATCAACAAGTAATATTCTTTCGTTATTGAACCGGGTCACGTTTTGATCTTTCAAGTGTAATTCAAACCTATCCCTCTTCTCCAAGTCTTTTCCTGGCGTCTTCGATGGCCTCCTCTGAATGGGTGATAATCTTATCTAAATCATCCTTAACCCCTTCGGTCTTCTCTTCTTTCAGCTTGTTTTCGACTTTTCTCAAAAGTACAACAAGTTCTTTGAGGCCTAAGGGAACCGCTGATGAGCGCATTCGGTGAACGATAAATCTAACGCGAGACCAGTTTTCTTCTTGTCCCGATTCGGATAATTCTACCAAATCTGCTGAAGTTCTTTCCAGATATAGCTTGAGAATGTCATTAACGAATTCAGTATCGTTCCCTGAAAGGTTTTTTAATCCGTTAACGTCTATGGTACTCATTCCGACCATGTTTAAGGAGGTTTCCTTTAACTACGCAGATAAGGCGGCCTCGGTTTCGAAATGGGCAGATTAATCGAATAATCTGAACACATCCATTCCATTTGCATAAATCAGCAATGTCAAAAGAATGGCAATTCCAACTAACTGTGCATATTCAAGCACCTTTTGATTTGGCTCTCTTCCTGAGATCATTTCGTAGAGAAGAAAAACAACGTGTCCTCCATCCAATGCAGGAATAGGTAAGATATTCATAACCGCCAGAATTATCGAAAGAAAAGCAGTCATATTCCAAAATCGTTGCCAATTCCAAGTATTATCAAACAGTTTACCAATGGTAATGAAGCCTCCCACTTGTTTTACCCCTTCACCGCTGAAAAGTAGTTTTAACGATCTCACATAATCTGTAAGTCTGCTCCATCCTTCATTAACACCCGCAGGAAAACTTTCGAGAAAAGTGTATTCCAGAACAACGGGTTCGAGGTAATCGAGCATACTGCGGTTTACAAAACCGATTCTCCCGTCTTCGTCTACGGTGGCACTCACAGTCGATACTTCATTGTTACGCGAAATGGTTATGGAAACCTCCTGTCCTTTTTTTGCACCTAATGCTGTCACGACATCTTGGAAAAACAAGGTTTCTTCATCATTCACCGAAAGGATTTTATCTCCTTTCATCAATCCTGCTTTATCTGCCGCCAAACCCGGTGAAACTGAATCTACTTCTGCAGGGAATCTCTCGGTAAAAACAATTTGCCTTCCCAGCTTAAGCATGTCTTGATCAATGTCCTCGGGTAATGTGACAAGGGTTCTTTCGCCATTCCTATTAACTGCAATTTGCCTGGCATCCCCGAACAAAATTGCCGCATTAACGTCACCAACCGTCTCGGGTGCCTCTCCTTCCACGGTCAAGATTTGATCTCCTTGCATAAAGCCGTTCGCTACCATAAGGCTATCAGCATATACTCCGTAGGTGAGGTTATCATTTGGTATGTATGACTTGCCCCATGCGAAAAGCATCATGGAATAAATGAAAAAGGCCAAGATTACGTTTACCGTTACTCCCCCTACCATGATTATCAATCTCTGCCAGGCGGGTTTTGAGCGAAACTCCCATGGCTGAGGTGGCTTTTTCATCTGTTCCTTATCCATGGATTCATCAATCATCCCCGATATTTTCACATAGCCCCCTAACGGAAGCCACCCGATTCCATACTCCGTTTCGCCAACCTTTTTCTTAAACAGAGAAAAGTACGGATCGAAGAAAAGATAGAATTTCTCCACCCTGGTCTTAAATAACTTGGCTGGGATGAAATGCCCCAACTCATGTAATACGATCAAGATGGATAAGCTCAAAATGAACTGTGAAACTTTAATCAGAATATCCATTGAAAATCAAACAACTTTAGACTTAATATACTCTTGAGATTTTGCTCTCACTTCTTCATCCGTTCGAAAATAGTCTTCCAAAGTAGGTCGTTCAATTATTGGAATTGAAGACAAGCTATTTTCAACTACTTCAGACATTTCCAAAAAGCCGATCTCATCTTTGAGAAAAGACTCGACGGCAATTTCGTTCGCAGCGTTCAGAATACAAGGAGCAGTGCCTCCGATGGCCATTGAGTCAAACGCCAACTGAAGATTCCTAAACGTGTTCTTATCAGGCTTTTCGAAGGTAAGCTGAGGGTAGTCTGCAAAATTAAATCTGGGGAAATCAGATTTTAGCCTAAGAGGATAACTCAATGCGAACTGAATCGGCAACTTCATATCCGGATATCCCATCTGCGCTTTAATGCTTCCATCCTGAAATTCGGCCATGCTATGAATTATTGACTGTGGGTGAACTACCACGTCAATATTTTCGGGTTGTAACCCAAACAACCACTTCGCTTCTATTACTTCCAGACCTTTGTTCATTAAGCTGGCTGAGTCGATTGTAACTTTTGCGCCCATGTCCCAGTTCGGATGCTTCAGCGCTTCTTTTTTTGTAACACTTACTAACTCCTCCCTGGTTTTTCCTCTGAATGGTCCACCGGAAGCAGTCAAAATCACCCTCTCCAACTTATTGTGGAACTCGCCTACGATACATTGAAAAATTGCCGAGTGCTCAGAATCCACAGGGTAAATATTCACCCCATTATCTTTCGCAGCCTTAGTAACTAACTCGCCCGCTACTACTAATGTCTCTTTATTAGCAAGGGCAATATGTTTTCCCGCCTCAATAGCTTTAAGCGTAGGCTTGAGACCTGAAAATCCAACAAGAGCCGTGAGAACTATGTCAATTTCTTCCATCTGAACCACATCGGCCAAGGCGTCAGGTCCGCAGTAGACTTTAATCCCTTCATCAAAGAGCCGATCCTTTAATGCCGGGTAAGCACTTTCATCATTAATCACTACTGCATTTGGACTGTAGCGAAGGGCTTGCTCAGCTAGCAAATCAGCATTTCTGTTAGCGGTAAGAACTTCGACCACAAATTCGTCTCGATGCGCTTCAATTACCTCCAATGCTTGAGTTCCAATTGATCCGGTGGATCCCAGAATTGCTATGTGTTTTTTGGAGGACTCTTCCATAAAGAGGGGCAAAGATACAATTCAGTATGTAGGTTCAGGCTCTTTTACTGATTGGAACTTAACCTCTTTAATCAGATTAAGTTCAGCGTCGTTAAGATTATTTATCGGAATGAAGTTCCCTCCACCCGCAGAAGCAAGCTCATTCATTTCATTGGTGGCAAATTTTCCGCATTTTATTCCAATTACTGAAGTAACAACCCCTTTGCGCTTGAATTTAGATGATAGCTTAAGAGCCTTATCGGCGCCTTCGTTAAATGAACCGTCGGTGGCGACTACTATTTGATTGTTTCCATCTTGGATATAAAAGTCAAAAGCGGCTTTACCTGCATCTGCAAGCGCTTTGGTTCCAGCTGTTTTTCCTCCGGCTTTCAAATTACCGATTGCCCTTTTACAAGCGTCTCTATCAAGATTCTGCTCCGTTTTGATAAGGGTGCCTGATTCCGTCGAGAATGAAATCAGAGTAAACTTGTCATAATCCCTTAAAATAGCTACCAATTGGATCATCGATATCTTGAGTAGATCCAATTTTCCATTGTGTTTCATGGAGGTTGATACATCAACCAAAAAGACCAAATTGTTTGGTTTAAACTTTTCAGAAGGTAATTCAGAAGAATCAGCAATTTCTTCTGCTTTTGGCCGAGTAAAGGTCACTTCTTCTATTGGATAAATCTCTTTTTCCACTTCCTCATTTGTGTCCTTTTCTCCAGGAAGTTGATCTAGTTCAACCACTAAATGACTATTCACGGAACCGACAAAAAGGGCGGTATCTATGCCCCCAATATTGAAATAGTAAAACCCATTGGTCAATTCAATTTCTGATTCACCATTGATATCCGTTCTCATATTGCGAATTGCCTGACCATCTTTAAAAACGGAAACCATTACAGATTCTAGAGGGTTGCGCTTTCGATCTATGACAGAAATATGAAAAGGTCTTGAACCAATATTTGTTATTTGGTCAAAATCAGGACAGGGAATAAACTCAGCCGCACTAAAGGTTGACTCACCTGAAACAGTAATAAGTCTCGGTTCCTGCCAGGCACTCAAATAAATCGGAAACTCTTCTCTAAATAAGCCCTCCTTCAAAGGGTTGAACTGAATTCTGATAAATTCTGTCTGGCCCGGTTCAATCGTTTTCGAACTGAAAGTGACATCAACATTTTTCGGAACTTCAACGCGAAAAATCATCGCACTTTGATCTGTTTCATTCTCAATCGCAAAATCGGCAAACCTCTGATCTGCCCTTCTCAAAATGCCAAAATCATGCTCGGCAGAAACGAGACTCACCTGAGCATTCGCCTGAATTATGAATGAACAAAGAAAAAGAGTTAGGACTCTTGCCATTTTCTGAGAATATCGGCATTCTCACGATTATCACTTAACCGCGGAACCTTATTCTGGCCCCCGAGTTTGCCGCGTTCCTTCATGAATTCATTGAACGCGTTTGGCGACAAGGATGTTATGTTCAGAGGGTTCAAAATTTTGCCTTTGATCAAGTCTGCATAATAAATATTTCGCCGCTGCATTGACTGATCGAGCTGTTTGGCAAAGGCATCCATATCCTTTGGTGGGTTTGAGAAAGAAACGAGCCATTCATGATGTGGTAACCCTTCTTTGGGATTGAGTTGAGGTGCCACATGAAATTCAATCACGCCGGCATCGTGATCTTTTAGAGCTTCTTCCATAGCTCCTTCTACCTCTTCTGCTATCACGTGCTCACCAAAGGCCGAAGTAAAGTGTTTAATTCTCCCGGTTACCAGAATCTTCGGGGGATCAAGCGAAGTAAACTTCACCGTATCTCCAATACTGTATCCCCACAGACCTGCATCTGTGGAAAGAATCAAGGCATAATTTTTCCCGATCTCTACATCCTCCAGGCTCAATCTTGTCGGGTTCTCATTGAAATACTCATCTGCAGGAATGAATTCGAAAAAAATTCCGGCGTTAACATTTAGCAACAGTGATTTGTCTCCTTGTTCACTCTGGAAGGCAATAAATCCTTCACTCGCTGGATAAGTCTCAATACTATCAACTCTACCACCGATCAGTTTCTCGAAGCGCGGACGATAAGGTTCGTAATTGACCCCTCCGTAAACAAACAAGCTGAAGGTTGGGAAAACCTCTCTGATCGTTTCTTTTCCCGTTGTTTCAATGAGCTTTTCAAAGTAGTGTTGCACCCAACTCGGAATACCCGATATAAGACTCATCGGTTGGCGCTTGGTTTCCTCTACGATGGCGGAAACTTTGGTCTCCCAATCTTCAATCGTATTGGTTTCAAAACTTGGCAGACGATTACCTTGAAGATAGCGTGGCACGTGATGTGCTACGATTCCGGATAAACGCCCGGTAGGGATGCCGCTAATCTCATCTAATTTCGGACTCCCTTGTAGAAAGATCATTTTGCCATCGACAAAATGGGCTCGGTTTGTTTCGGCAATGTACAGGAAGAGTGCATTCTTAGTTGCTTGGATATGATGGGGCATGGACTCCCTGGTAATGGGAATATATTTCGCTCCGCTGGTTGTTCCCGATGTTTTCGAAAAATAGATCGGTTTGCCCCGCCATAAAACATCACTCTCGCCTTCAATTAATTTCTCAATGTATGGTTTGAGCCCTTCATAGTCACGAATGGGAATATGCTTCTTGAAATCCTCGTATGAATGGATTGAGGAAAATGAATGATCCTTCCCGAACTCAGTGTTTGTGGCTTTGTTTATAAGGTATCTCATCACCTCATTTTGCCTGGAAATGGCATTGGAGGCCCAAAGGTTTACCCGCTTAGCGGCCTTTTTAGCCAGTATTTTACTGATCCAAGATTTTAACCCCATGTCAAGAAGAAAATGCAATGTAATCTATTGGGTTGAGAGGAGTCCCATTGTACCAGAGTTCAAAATGTAGATGAGGTCCATCAGTCAATTCTCCTGAATTTCCGATGATGGCTATCGAATCTCCCGCTTTCACTCTATCACCTGGTTTTTTGAGCAACACGGAGTTGTGTTTGTACACTGATATCAGATTGTTTGCGTGTTGAATCTGAATAACATTGCCCCCATCAGAAGTAAATGAGGCCATAATAACAGTACCGTCATAAACAGCCTTTATTGTTTCTCCTTCTTTTGCTGCTACATCAATTCCAAAATGGCCCAAGTTAAGGTCAAACTCAGCCGTTACCGTTCCAATTATCGGAGGAAAAAAGAAAGTTCCGGGCAGACCAAGAGATTCAGAAACTGCATCCGACTCTGTATTTAGGGCATAACGTTCATCCGATTCAATCTCCTCTCGCAACAATGAGTCTTCCTGAGAAGTTGAAAAGTCCAAATTATCATACACCTGAGAATCATCTCCCAGGGCCATTTTTGCGGTGTCGGTTACCACTTCACCGGTTAGTATTTGCCTAAGGTTCTCAAAGTAATCCGCATAAACTTCCTGAGCCCGCTCCAAAGAATCCGTTTTTACCGTGGCATCCAATGCGTTGAGGCGTGTCTCGGTGTCGCTATAACCCGGGATATATTCTTTCAGAGGGGTAAGAATTATGAGAGCAATTGTAATTACAGCAATTGTGATGAAAATAAAAGCTATGCCCGCAATCACATTTATTGGTGTCAAATAGGCGGAAAAACTTTCATCGAAGGTGGCGTCATTCATCACTACAAGGCGGTATTTGCTCTTTAGTTTTCTAAAGAACTCTTTCCTCCTTTCTTTTTTGGTGATTTTATCTGACATGGCGGAATTGCAAATATCCGAATTCCTTTTTCAATCAACGATTCAGAAAAATGCAATAATTTTGCCCTTTCTAAGTTTTAAGTAATTCGGCAATCCTGAACAGTAGTGCGAACACACTCAAATAGAATGTTTTGGCTTTTCCTCACGATGACGCTTGTTGTTTTCGTGGGATGCTCTCGTAAAAAATCCGGGTTTACTAATCGCCTCTACCACAATACAACTTCACATTACAATTGGTATTTCAATGCTTCTGAGATTCTTCGGATGACCGAGATTCAGTTATGGGCGAATAAAGAAGACGACTACCTTGAATTGTTACCCGTTTACGTTGTTCCCGACGAAGAAAGGCAAAAGGGTCTTTACCCTGAAATGGATGAGGTTATTGAAAAGTGCAGCACCGTGATTGACCGTCATAGCATGGAAATCAGTAAAAAGGAGCACAATAAGTGGATTGACGATTGTTATTTAATGATCGGTGTAGCGAATTTTTACAAAGGACAATACGCCAAAACGGAGGAGATGACCTCCTATGTTGCTAAAAAATACAAAGGAGAAAGTTCTAGGTTCGATGCGGCCCTTTGGTTAGCGAGAACTTATATCGAGCAGGAACGATATGGAAAAGCCACAACTGTTCTTAGTGTTGTTGAAGACGATAACTCAAAAGAACGTCCAAAGGAGTTTACGTGGCAATTGGAGACAGTGAAGGCTCATATGATGCTTAAACAAGAGCGATACAAAGATGCAATTCCACATTTGGAAGACGCGTCAACGCGCTGCGATGAAAAACAGATGAAGGCAAGGTTGACTTATATCCTTGCACAGGTGTATCAATTGGAGAGCAGAAATAAAAATGCTATCGACGCTTTCGCCCGTGTTGTAGATCTGAAGCCTGATTACGAAATGGAGTTCTACGCAAAGATCAGCCAAGCGCTGGCTTTTGATCGTAAACTTGATTCAGGGAAGATTAAGGAGATGCTATTAAAAATGGCAGGTGATGATAAAAACCTGGAGTATTTCGACCAGATTTATTACGCTTTAGCTGATATCGAAATTGAAGAGCAAAACATTCCTCAAGGAATAGAATATCTGAATACGTCCATCCGCAAGAGCATTAATAATCCGGTTCAAAAAGGTAAGAGCTACCTGCGTTTGGCAGATTTGAATTTCGATGACAGGAATTATGTGCAGGCCAAAAACTATTATGACAGCACTGCTGCCATTCTTCCTGAAGACTTTCCGAACTATGACGGGATTCTCGCCAAGGCTTCTTCTTTGAACGACTTGGTAAACAATCTTGAAATTGTAAACACCAATGACAGTTTAATTGCCCATGCAGAATTGGATGAAAAGGATAGGGATAAGAAGATTCTCAAAATCATTGCTCAAATAGAGGCAGAAAACGAACGAAAAAGGCAAGAAGAACTGGAAGCGCTGGAACGTTTACAGAATCGTCCGAATTTTTCTTCTTCCGGGGGCTCTTCTTCCGGGGGAGGCAGAAAGTGGTATTTCTACAATACCAATGCGATGAGTTCGGGTTTCAGCGAATTCAAAAGACGCTGGGGAGATCGGGCCAATGCAAATGATTGGCGACGTTCTGTTAAAACAACCCTTACTTTCGATGACAACACTGCAGGTGTTGAAACAGATAGCCTTTTGGCTCAGTTATCGAATAATCAGGAGGAAGAGAAAACACTAGATGATTATTTGGCAGAATTACCTCTATCTGATTCTGCAATGACTGCTTCACACAATCAGATTATTGCTGCTTTATATGATATTGGAACCATTTACAAAGAAAGGCTGAAAGATGATGATAACGCTATAGAATCTTTCCTGCGCATTACAAATGACTACGATACCAGCGCGATGGCTTTACCCGCCTATTATCAGTTGTACCGGATCTATGTGGAGAAGGAAGAGTCTGGAGGTTTCGTGGGTACAGGATTTCGCGATAATTCACTCTATTACGAAAATGTAATTCTAGCTGATTATCCTGACAGTGAGTTTGCGAAGCTCATTTCTGATCCTGAATACATTACGGAAAGAAGTAAGAATGTTGAGGAAGAAAGAAAGCGATACGAAGACACCTATAAAAAGTATTCTCGTCGCCAATACAACGACGTTTTATTGGCTTGTAACAGAGTGATTCGCGATGAACCGGGAAACAACTACCTCTCAAAATACTACTTAATTAAGGCCCTCACGATCGGTGCCCAAAAACAGCCTGACGCTTACGAAAACTTATTGCGAGAAATTATCTCCAAATTTCGGGGTTCAGAAGAAGCAGACAAAGCTGCAGAACTGTTAGGCGAGCTCAATGACTTGAAAGCCAAAATGGCCAGGGAGCAAAACAAGGATAATCCCGACTCGGATGTCGCTTCAACGGATAAACCGAAGAGTTCGGCGAATACCTCCATGTACAAAACAGACGAGGATTCTGAACACTTCTTTGCCCTCATATTCCCAAAGGCTGAAGCCAATTCAACCGAAATCAAAGAGTCTATTGCCGATTTCAATACCAATTCCTTCCGAAATGAGAAACTGCGCATTACGAATAGTTTCATCGATCGTGATCATCAAATTGTAATCGTGCGGAGTTTCGCTGATAAGGCGGCAGCCATGAATTATTACAACACTTTTGTCGTTAATAAAACCGACCTGGAAACAATTAATCAGCAGAATTACCAGACTTTCGTTATTACGACAAAAAACTTTACGACCCTTTTTAGGAATAAAAATGCAGATGTTTACCAGGTTTTCTTTGAGGAAAACTACCTTTAAGGAAATTGCCTAGATCCAAACTTCATGTTTAAAAGTTCAAACCCAAGAGAAATGGCGAAAATCAGTGAGTATCAAACCCCTGAAAAGTTGAATAGGATCGTTGCAGGTACCGCGATTGAAGGAGTTATCAATACAGATAGCAATATCCGAATTGACGGGCATGTGAAAGGAACCATTACTGCTAAAGGCAGGCTGGTTGTTGGATCAACCGGAAGCATAGAAGGTGAGATTATGTGCGAGAATGCAGACATAGAAGGAAAAATCTCAGGGAAGATATCCGTAAATGGTCTTTTAAGCCTCAAGTCTACCGCGCGCCTTGAATGCGACATTGCAACCAAGAAACTTGCTATCGAGCCCGGAGCTGTGTTCAGCGGTAACTGCTCAATGGGTGGTGGTGTAATAAAGGAGTTTAAAAACACTACCAATGAACCAATCCGTCAAGAAGAAACCAAACAAGGGCGCGGATAATCGTAGACCGAATGACTTCTATCGCTATTCAGGCATGGCCATCAAAATGGCTATTGTAATCGGTTTAGCTGTCTACGCAGGTATAAAACTTGATGAAAATAATGAGTCCCAGACTCCTTGGTTCACACTATTGCTTGCCCTGTTAGGTGTGGGAATGGCCATTTACATAGTAATTCGAGAAACCGCCAGATGAAATCTCAAATGAATGATCAGAATTATTACCGCGATTTCATCATTATTGCGATTCTGGTTATTTCCGGTGCTTGGATCAGCGCTTCGCAATTTCTACAACAAGAAGTGCCTCCTTCATTTTGGGTAACTTTTAGTGTCCTTGCGCTATTATCATTAGTAATTCACCGCTTCTTGGTTAAATCCAATGAACTAAGGCCTCAACTTTTCGTTGCCAGATTCATGGGTTCTCTGGCTGTTAAGTTGTTTTTGTCAGCTATTATGTTGCTAATTGTTGGCTTTTTGGACAATTCAGGTCTCACTTTCACTGCTGTGGGCTATTTAATTGGGTACTTACTCCTTCTGGTCGCAGACATTCGAAACTTACTTCCACTAATAAGGAACTCATCTCATTGATAATCTGATACTTTAGGGCGGTTTTCAACAGCTGTTAAAAAAACGCACCTATTTGTTTTATTAACCGCTTTTAATCAATAGCTTTGCAGTCGATTTTTGAATGCCTTTTGGACCCGAAAATAGCCTGTCTCATTGATGAAAACAGCCATTCGAAAAGCTCTTATACCGAGTCTACTTTCAGCCCTCTTTATTTCAGGAGCATTATTTAACGTCTTCGCCCAAGATCATGATCATGAGGAAGCCCATGCTGCCGAAGAACATGCTCATGATCACGATGAACACTCTGAACCCTTTAATGCGGGTGAAATGATCATGCATCACATTGCTGATGCCCATGAAATTCACATAATTGGAGATTTTGCGATTTACCTCCCGATTATTCTTTACACGGACGAAGGGTTAGAGGTATTCTCAAGCTCTCACTTTTACCATAATGAGCATCACGAGCACTTTATGGATGCAAACGGTCAAGAACAAAGTTTTCATTATTATACCCATGATAACTATGTGCTCTTTCACGAACATATTTATTTGGTTAATGGTGATGGAGGGCTCACACTAGATGATAAAGGCGAGCCCAAAAATGAGGCTGCCTTTGATCTATCCATCACGAAAAGCGTAGCGGGGGTTTTGATTACTTGCCTTCTGTTGTTGTTGATCTTCGGGTCCGTGGCAAGAGCATACAAAAACAGAAAAGGAGAAGCTCCTAAAGGTTTACAATCATTTATGGAACCTTTAATCCTGTTCATCAGAGACGAAGTAGCCATTCCTTCTATAGGAAGCGCGGCCAAAGCAGAGAAGTTCATGCCCTTTCTTTTGACCACCTTCTTTTTTATCTGGATCGCCAATATGCTTGGGTTGATTCCATTTATTGGAGGGTTCAATGTAACAGGAACGTTATCCGTTACTATGGTCTTGGCAGCTGTGGTGTTTATCATCACAACCATTAACGGAAACAAACACTATTGGAGTCATATTCTATGGCCAGCGGGGGTACCTTTTCCAATTAAGCTTATTCTCGTCCCTATTGAATTCTTGAGCATTTTCATCAAGCCTTTGGTACTCATGATTCGTTTAACGGCAAACATTACTGCCGGACACATTATCATCTTGGCATTTGTATCACTCGTTTTGATTTTTGGAGAACAAAGCGCTGCTGCCGGTTATGGAGTTGGAGTTGGTAGTGTCTTGTTCATGATATTCATGTTTTTTATTGAGTTGTTGGTTGCGTTCTTACAGGCATATGTCTTTACGCTCCTTGCCGCTCTTTATTTTGGAGACGCCACACAAGAGGCGCATCATTAATTTGGCTTTTTTACACTAACATATAAACGAAAGCAAAATGGAATTACTTACTGTTTTATTGCAAGCTGCGGCTGATTTCGGATTAGCTGGAATCGGTGCAGGTTTGGCTGCTGTTGGAGCAGGTATGGGTATCGGACGTATCGGTGCTTCTGCTTTAGAATCAATGGCTCGTCAGCCTGAAGCTACAGGAGACATCCGTGCAAACATGATCGTTGCAGCGGCTCTTATTGAAGGGGTTGCTCTTTTCGCAGTGATTGTTTGTCTTTTGGTTGTTCTTAAAATGCCTTAAGCTTAAAAAAGTATCCTCGCGACGGTTGGTCGCGAGGACTTTTCCATTTTTAATGAATGACTCTAAAAATTAGATATGTTATCGGTTAGTATAGGAACGGTTATTTGGTCAACTATCGCCTTTTTGATAGTAGCCTTCATTCTAGGTAAAATGGCCTGGAAACCAATTTTGGCTTCGATTAGAGAAAGAGAAGACTCCATTGACGATGCGCTAAAATCAGCGGAAAAAGCGAGAGAAGAATTGGCGAATCTGCAATCGAGCAATGAAGAGTTGTTGAAAGAAGCACGCGCTGAACGCGATGCTATGTTGAAGGATGCTCGTTCGACTAAAGATAAAATTATTTCGGACGCTAAAGAGAAGGCTGAATCAGAATATTCTAAGATCCTGGAATCGGCGAAAGAAGATATCCGCAACGAAAAGATGGCGGCTATTACTGATTTGAAAAAGCAAGTTGCGGACTTAAGCATCCACATCGCTGAGAAGGTGATTCGCAAAGAACTCGGAGAGCACGAGAAGCAAAAAGCGTTGATTGATAGGTATCTTGAAGAAGCAAAACTTAACTGATGCACCAGAATTCAAAAGCGGCCAAACGCTACGCGAAAGCCTTGCTTTCTTTTGCTATTGAGCAAAAGAAAGTTGATGAAGTAGCTGCCGATATGGCGGTTATTGCATCAACTTGCAAGGAGAGCAGGGAGTTGGTAACACTTCTTAAAAGTCCGGTTGTTAAGGCCGATAAAAAGAGAGAGATAATCAATAAAATTTTCAGCGGTCAGATTGGCACGATCACATTGAAGTTTTTAGATGTGATGACTCAAAATAACCGGGAAGATATCCTCGCCGAAATAGCGAATGCGTTTCGTACCGTGTTCCGAGAATACCGAGGTATTGTATCAGCAGAGATTATCACTGCGGTACCTCTCGGTGATGAAGGCAGAAAGAAAGCAATTGAATTTATCAAAAGCATTTACGACAAAGTAGAGCTCACTGAAAAGGTCGATGAAGATCTTATCGGGGGGTTCATCATACGCGTAGGAGATAAACAATACGATGAATCCGTAGCGCGAAAATTATTTTCTCTGAAAAGAGAATTTTCAAAAAACCCATACATCTCAGAAATTTAACATCATAAGATCATGGCTGAAGTAAAACCGGCAGAAGTATCAGCGATTCTCAGAGAGCAATTAGCGGGATTTAAGTCCGATGCAGAACTCGAAGAAGTAGGAAGTGTCTTACAAGTGGGTGATGGTATTGCCCGAATCTATGGCCTCTCAAGCGTTCAAGCAGGAGAGCTCATCGAATTTGAAACGGGACTAAGAGGTATTGTACTAAACCTTGAAGAGGATAATGTTGGTGCCGTGCTTTTAGGATCTTCTGAAGGAATCAAAGAAGGTGATACGGTTAAAAGAACTGGATTAATCTCCTCCATAAAGGTAGGTGAAGGTATGCTTGGCCGTGTTGTTAACACTCTGGGTGAGCCTATCGATGGTAAAGGACCTATTGCAGGAGACCTTTACGAGATGCCAATTGAAAGAAAAGCACCGGGAGTTATCTATCGCCAACCTGTTGATGAGCCACTTCAAACGGGAATTAAAGCAATTGATGCAATGATTCCTATTGGAAGAGGTCAAAGAGAGTTAATTATCGGTGACCGTCAGACAGGAAAATCAACGGTTGCCATTGATACCATAATCAATCAAAAGGAGTTTTACGACGCAGGTGAGCCTGTTTTCTGTATTTATGTAGCTGTTGGTCAAAAAGGATCTACTGTTGCTCAAATTGCCAAAACACTAGAAGATGCGGGCGCTCTTAGCTACACTGTTATCGTAGCGGCAAATGCATCTGACCCTGCTCCTATGCAGTTTTTGGCACCATTCGCAGGTGCGGCAATCGGAGAGTTCTTTAGAGATACCGGAAGACCTGCATTGATTGTTTATGACGACCTTTCAAAGCAAGCTGTAGCCTACCGCGAAGTATCACTTCTGCTGAGAAGACCTCCTGGACGTGAGGCATACCCCGGTGATGTGTTCTACTTGCACTCAAGATTGTTGGAGCGCGCGGCAAAAATCATTAACAGCGATGAGATTGCTGCACAAATGAACGACCTTCCTGAGTCTCTTCGAGGCATGGTTAAAGGAGGTGGATCACTAACTGCTCTTCCGATTATTGAAACTCAAGCGGGAGACGTTTCGGCATACATCCCCACAAACGTAATTTCGATTACCGACGGTCAAATCTTCCTTGAATCAAACCTATTCTTGTCAGGAGTACGTCCGGCAATTAACGTGGGTATCTCTGTTTCACGGGTAGGAGGAGCCGCTCAGATTAAGTCGATGAAAAAAGTAGCGGGTACACTCAAGCTCGACCAAGCTCAGTACCGTGAACTTGAAGCTTTTGCAAAATTTGGTAGTGACCTTGACGCAGCGACAATGGCTGTTTTAGGTAAGGGTGCCAGAAACGTGGAAATTCTGAAGCAAGCTCAGAACTCACCTATGACGGTTGAGAACCAAGTGGCAATTATTTACTGCGGTACCAAAGGGCTTTTAAACAAAGTTCCCGTTGACCGAATCAAAGAGTTTGAAGAAGAGTTTATCGGTTTTATGAATGAGAAGCACAGAGACGTGCTTGACACACTTAAAGCCGGTAAATTGACCGATGAGGTGACAAGCACACTTGAAAAAGTAGCTGCTGACTTGAGTGAAAAGTATTAGAGTCTGACTCTGGTAATTACAAGAACGATAGCTAATGGCAAATCTTAAGGAAATACGTTCGAGAATCAGTTCGGTAAACTCTACCAAACAGATTACCTCTGCCATGAAAATGGTTTCGGCTGCGAAATTAAGACGCGCTCAAGATGCCATTACCCGAATGAGACCTTACGCTGAAAAACTGCATGAGATTCTTCAAAATGTAAGTAATTCACCAAGCGTAGCTGAAAATGTATACGCTCAGGAAAGAGAAGTGAAAAGGGTTTTGATAGTCTCTGTTACTTCTAATCGTGGGCTTTGTGGTGCTTTCAATAACAACGTTATCAAGAAAGTGAGAACATTGATTGAAGAGCACAAAGGGGCAGATATCAAAGTTCTTTCAGTTGGTAAAAAGTCATATGATTTCTTCAAGAAATCTGATCATATGCCTGGTGTTGGATATCCTGAATCACCATTTACAATCTATGATAACCTGAACTTCGAAGAATCATCTGTTATCGCTCAGAGCATCATGGATAAGTTTTCTGAGGGAAAAGTGGATAGGGTATATCTCATTTACAATTCTTTCAAAAATGCGGCCGTTCAGATATTGAAAGAGGAGCAATTCTTACCGATTCAGCCAGCTACAGGAGAAGAGTCAAATGGAACGAATGCGGATTACATTTTTGAGCCTGGTAAAGATGAAATTGTAAATGAATTGATACCAAAGTCGCTCAAGATTCAGCTTTACAAGGCAATTTTAGATTCTCACGCTGCTGAACACGGCGCTCGAATGACAGCCATGCATAAAGCCACGGATAACGCAACTGAACTCGTAAAAGAGCTTAAGCTTACCTACAACAAAGCCCGTCAAGCTTCAATTACGAATGAAATCTTGGAAATCGTTGCGGGCGCAGAGGCACTCAGCGATTCATAAACAACTCATTGCTAATAGATATGCCCCGCCATAAAGCGGGGCTTTCTTTTTTGGTGTAATTTCTGCGGGGAATTTTATCAGTGGTTAGATTTTCGAGTATAAAACCTTGGTTATTGTTTTTAGGACTTTTGCTGATCCTAGCGGCAGACCCTATCTCCAAGTCGCTGTCTCGAAATGTAGACCCCTTTCGCCAAGCCGAAACTTTCGCAGCAAACCTCGATTCAAAAACGGAGAAGGCTTATCGGCTAATTGAAAAAATTCGAATCGAGATAAATCAGTCTGGCCCTAAGAAAGCCCAGGCAATATTTACGGACGACTTCAGGTCCCTTTTCAAAGATGAGGGGATTTTGATTTTCGTTTTCAGGAATGACAAACCCGCTCTTTGGTCTGATAACATTATTGCCCCGGTAACGGCAAAAAGAGTGGCCTCCTTGGGCACGGAAATCCATCATTTTGATAATGGATGGTGTCGGTTGGCATATCTTACTGATGGGGTGGATGAGTATATCGCTGCTGTTCTTATTTCCAGAACCTATCCCTATTCTAACGAATACTTGCAAAGCGGTTTTACCGAAGATTTCGCCTTCGACGGTATTGAATCCATTCATTTAGAAAGTAAGCCGGGAAGTGTGAAACTCAAAGCTGATCATCAAAGCTTTTATCTGGCCACATCGAAAAACCAAACTTCCAACCTGTCCAAAGCCTGGCTCTATTTCATATTCGTGCTTATAGGTATGATTCTGGTTTTAATCGGTTTAGTAAGTATTCATGATAGGATTGATTCTAAAAGAAAAGGATATGTGAGGTTTCTCGCACTCTTAATTCCCTTAATAGGTCTGCGTTATCTAACACTGATTGTGAATCGTCCTGCCTATCTAGACCAGATTAGCTTGTTAAATCCTGCCCTTTACGCGTCCTCCTTTTTGTCTCCAACATTTGGTGATCTTTTATTAAATGTCGCTCTAATTGTTCTCATCTTCTCGATCGCACGAAGAGAAATGAATCTTAGTATTCCTCCAAAATCTTCGGCAGGAAAGTATTCCGTTATAATTGCGGTAACTATTTCTTATCTGTTCTTGAGCGCATGGATTAATCAAATGGCAAAAGAACTGGTCCTAAATTCATCCATTCCATTTGAGATTAACAACATCACCGAAATTAATCTCAACACTATACTGGGCGTCCTTTGCATGAGTGGCATGTACCTGGCCACTTTCTTAGTTGCCGACGGATTGGCGCTCTATTCAATAAGAGCAAAAGTATCCGGAAAAGAAGGGGTTCTTGCCGTTTCGATACCCATTGTTATTTGGCTATTTGCAACGCACTCTTTTGGAATTCGAGACTTGGCCTTTATACTATGGCCTCCCCTCATTTTACTAACCTCCATTTATTTCCGTCGATTTACTTCTCCCGAAATATTCCGATTTACAGATGCCGTTTTCTTTCTGGTGGTTTTCTCTACCGTTGGGGCTTACAATCTCCAAAAATACTCTTCTATAAGAGAGAAAAATCAAAGGCAAATACTTGCTGAAAAGATCATAATAAATGATGATCCTGTAGCTGAGGTCCTCTTCAAAGGGTTGGCGGAAGAAATAAGGAGAGATAACGGAATTCGCTCTTTGTTCGAACAAGATGAATTACATTCCAAAGAGACTTTGGAAGATTTTATTCTATCTCGATACTTCACGGGTTATTGGAGTAAATATGACATAACGATCCATGCATTCACCTCTGATCGAACCATTTGGGGCAAATTACCCGATGTCAGACCAAGAACATTTGATGACCTGGAGGATTACTTCAAAAAATACAGCGAGCTAGACGAACTCAAACCAGGAATTTACTACTTGTTCAACGCTCCGGACAGAAATACTTACATGGCCTTAATTCCTCTGGATTTTAATATGCGCGGGAGCCCCAGTGGATTTTTGGTTTTTGAGCTAGCGTCGACTCTGTTCCCGAGAGAATTGGGTTTCCCTAGCTTATTGATCGATAGAGAGGTTGATGGAAACAAGAAAAAACTGGAAGATTACTCCACGGCAACCTATTCAAACGGAAAATTGATTGCCAAAAGAGGAGATTTTGCCTATCCCTCCACTTCAAATTATTATGAAGTTGCCGTCAAAAACAAAAAGAATTTTGCGGAAGTCAGAGGCTTCGAACATTTCATTGCCACATTTAATAGTGGTGATATTGTGGTGATCTCCAAGAAAAAAAATGGGCCACTCGACAATATAACCCTCGTTACTTATCTCTGCGTAATTAATGCGCTCTTCTTCTCTCTGATCTATTTACTGATCAGAATCGGAAAGAATCGGTCCATCCCCAGACTGAACCTCAATAGAAAGATCCAAACCTTGCTGGTGGTTTTATCCGGGGCAACAGTGATTTTATTCTCCTTTGCAACAAGGTATTACATCGAGCACAATTATGCTGAAAAAAACGAAAGGTTAATCTCTGAAAAGATGAGTTCGATACTGATTGAGCTCGAGTCAAAACTGAGTGACGAAGAAGCACTCAATCTCGATATGAGCGACTACCTCAGTCGATTACTTTCTCAATTTTCTGTAATATTTTTTACTGATGTCAATCTTTATAACCCCGACGGAGATCTGATAGCATCAAGTCAAATACGAATGTTTAATGAAGGGCTGAGCAGTCGCAAAATTAACCCTTCCGCATTCACCTATTTGAATTATCTAAACCAAACGAGATACATTCAAGAGGAATCAATAGGAGATCTCCAATATTTATCTGCTTATGCTCCTCTGGTCAATCGGAGAGGCGAATTGATTGGTTATGCCAACCTTCCATACTTTGGTCGTCAAACCGAACTAACCAACGAGTTGTCGAGTTTTCTGGCCTCAGTTATAAATCTCTTTGTTTTAGTATTTGTGCTATCGCTGATCATTGCCTTATTTATTTCGCAATGGATCACCAGACCTCTGAGGTCTGTCCGCGAAAGCTTAGCCGCGATTGAACTGGGAAAAGTCAATCGGCTAGTAGGCTATGAAGGAAAAGATGAAATCGGGCTTCTTGTCGAAGAATACAACGCCAAGGTATCAGAGCTTGAAATGAATGCAGAAAAATTGAGTCAATCTGAGAGAGAATCGGCATGGAGAGAAATGGCAAAACAAGTTGCTCATGAAATCAAAAACCCCTTAACACCGATGAAGCTGAATGTTCAACACCTGGAGCGGACACTTCTTTCGGGAAATGAAGTCGAAAGGGAAAAAGCACTCAAAGTTATGAGGAACCTCATTGAGCAAATCGATTCATTGACTTCAATTGCAAATGCTTTTTCGGGTTTTGCAAAAATGCCAAAGGCTCAATTAACAACTCTCAATTTAAGAGAAATCACGGATAGCGTCGTAGCTCTTTACGAGGGGTTTGACCATGTTGATTTTGAATTGATCGACAACACTACATCAGAGCCCCTTGTGGAGGCCGATCGCGAACAACTTGTCAGGGTGTTTAATAATTTATTGAAGAATGCCGTTCAATCATTACCTGATAATCGCAGAGGAAGAATTGAGATTCAACTGGGAGAACTATCTGGTAATTGTTTTATTAAATTTTCTGACAATGGAGTCGGTATACCCGAAGACGAAAAACCTAAAATTTTCACCCCAAACTTCACCACGAAAACCAGAGGGATGGGCCTGGGGCTGGCCATCTCAAAGAAAATTATTGAGAATTTCAATGGAAACATTGAATTTACAAGTAGCGAAGGAGTGGGAAGCATCTTTACTGTAGAACTCCCTAAGAAGAACGGATAGACTTCTTACGACAAACGAATTTTTTCAGTTTTTCAATCTGAGCCGCACTATCAACTAAGATTTCAGCTCCTTTTCCAATTTTTATTTTACCTCTTCCCGTCACAAGGGCTCCTTCTTGGATTACTAAAAGAGAATGGTCTTCCAGTCGAATTCTCGATTTGCGATCCAAAACAAGTTGAGAACCACTTTTCAAAATCAGTTGACTGTCTTTTAGAAGTTCAAACGCTCCTTGAACTCTCAATTCAGCATTTTCACGAATGACTAGAGTGGTTTTATCAGTGAAGAAAATTTCGCCCTGCACTGTATCAGGATCGGTAAAGCGTGTGAGCGTTTCACCTCTATCCAGAACCAGAGAGCCAGACACAAATAAATCAGCGCCATTGGGATTGTGATCATTAAGAACTATTTCAGGAGCACACCATCTTCTATTTTCCGTTAAAGCTGAATCATTAAAGCTTATTGCAACCTTAAGAGATCGATCCGGAAATTCTTGAATTATCTCAATTGAAATTCCGTTCAAATAGATAGAATCGGAATTTTCAACCCTGTTTGTCCGCTTAATTTTGGAATTGACGTTGGTTAAGACACTAGCTGTGGAAGGGTTTGCGCCAATACCAATAAACTCCTCTCCTTTAATGGTAAACCCTTGACCCGGATAACCTAAAGCAGGAAACCTCACATATTCTTCATCCTTTCGAAGAACCCCGGGATTGCGAAATTTTTTTCCGTCCAATTTCTCCATTCCCGGCTCTATGGGTAAAGGATATTCGAGAGAGTGATTCCCCGTTAGCGGGTTCTCCTTGTTTTCGTTCATCTCATACGGAATGTAGTCCGAGCTGTTCAAGCAGAAAGGAAGCGAAATCGAAGCGGTATCCCATTGAAAATCGAAAGCCCCATCAGCAGGTAGCGGTTTTAAATAATCAGAATAAACCGCGGAATAAGTTGTTGGGCCTTCTTTTGTATTCGCTGAAATCTGCCTAACCAAATGAAGCGAAGGAATGGAGCTGGAAATGCAGTTTTCAGACTCGTATTGATAAACATCAAATGGCGAATCATTCAAAAGGGAAGTTGTGTGGTTCTCCAACCAAATCCATTGTGGAAATTCTTCTTCTGGAATATACGGGAGCTTAATTCTAATCGCATCTCCCGTAGTGACAAAATCCCTGAGAATAAAAGTCCCTCCTCCACCTTTTACATCAAGATCAGTTTTCACGCTATTTCCATGTTCATCTAGAGCTGAGATTAGCCCTGCTTGATCCCTCTTTTGCCAACCGAGCCAATACCTGTCCCAGGCACTACATGTTAAAAACGAAGAATTTGCCGCCCCCATCATTGACCACCCTCCTTGTAAAAAGAAATGATAGCTCCTGAATGTTACGCTATTTCCTCCCCCCGTGTGAAAGTTGTTTCCCCCGATCAAAAGGTGATTAAATTCATGCCTCATAATACCAAAAGGCAATTTGTCCCCGCCGCCAAAAATTGAATACGAATCCGTTTTGAATCCCCCAATTAATCCGGCGCTGCCCGCTGATGCTTGGCCCGTTGCCCGAGGGATGGGAGCAAAATTTCGAAGAATTATCATCAAATGGTCAACCCCCTGGAAGTTCCCTGATCGAACCTTCATCGTCCCCTTTCCTTTGGCGTTTTCCCAATAGTCGAAATCTTTCAGTTCAAGGCCGCTGGAAGAAACTACTTCTGATGAGTCAATTAATCGTGCCACTTCACGCAAGAGTTTTCCCTTGTTTCTTCCAAATTCCGAATGATTCAATGTGATTATTCTCGGATAGTAATCTCCTAGAACCGTGAAATTGCCCAACGAACATTCTTCGTAATATCCTGTCATTGTTTTTTTCCGAGATTCATTCGGAAGGACATTAAAGATGTCATTGCGATACTCAGGCAGTTCATTAACTGCCCAATTTTTCGTCCCTTGAGGAAACGCATCAAGGTTTTGCTCAGTGTCGTAGTTTATCTCTACAAATGCAACAAGTACTCTAATTGTGTCATGCGCAGGTAGTACCCAGCCGTTTTCACTACTAACCTGGCCCCGAGCAACTGATACCACAACACCGCATACCAGCGTTAAATAAATATGCATTCTTCGGATTGTCCGGAAATTCATTTGAGAAATTACATTTGTATGAGAAGCCCTGAATAGCATGAACAATATCGAAATAAATCAGGAGGGTCTTGTCCGGGAAATCACGATCAATCGACCCTCGAAGCTCAATGCCCTCAATTCAGAACTAATAAAAGAACTATCCAAGGTCTTGGTAAAAGCCGAAAGTGATTCAGGAACCAGGGTTGTAATTCTAACCGGTTCAGGAGAAAAGGCCTTTGTTGCAGGGGCAGACATTGCCGAGTTTGCTGAGTATGATGACATTCAAGGAAGTGAACTTAGTGCTAAAGGTCAAGATCTGCTTTTTTCTGCCATCGAGAAAATGAAGACCCCCGTGATAGCGGCCGTTAATGGTTTTGCTCTTGGCGGTGGATTAGAGCTGGCCATGAGCTGCCATATGAGAATAGCCTCTTCAAATGCAAAAATGGGCTTACCCGAGGTAAGCCTCGGAGTAATTCCGGGGTACGGCGGAACTCAGAGACTTGCTCAGCTTGTAGGCAAAGGAAAAGCCCTTGAGATGATTACCTCCGCACAAATGATCGGCGCTGATGAGGCACTGAACTTGGGTTTGGTAAACTATGTGGTCGACCAGGCTGATTTAATGGATAGGTGTCGAAAGCTCGCCTCAAAGATTTGCGCAAACTCACCACACGCCATTGGTTTAGCAATCCGCTCAGTGAATGCGCAATATGCCGAAGGTGTTGATGGTTATGCCGTAGAAATAGATTCTTTCGGGGCCTGCTTTGCCAGCTCTGATTTCAAAGAAGGGACGACGGCTTTCTTGGAGAAACGCAAACCAAACTTCACAGGTGAATAAGAGAAGTCTTTCTGAATGAGTCCGTTGCGAAGTCTCCTAGGACAAACCGCGGTATATGGCGTTAGCAGCATCGTCGGGAGGGTGATGAACTTCTTTGTTTTAACCCCTTTTTACACCAGAATTTTCACTCGGGGAGAATATGGGGTAGTAACCGAGCTTTACGCCTACGTGGCTTTCCTGCTCGTAATCCTAACCTATGGAATGGAGACCGCCTTCTTTCGATTTGCTTCGAAGGCAGAAGAACAGCGGGAAAGAATGATAATTTTTAGCACGGCCGCTATTTCTATTCTCACAACTTCTTCCCTCTTTCTGCTTTTTGTAATTACCGGTCAAAACTCAATCTCCGAAGTCTTGGGATATTCGTCCAGGCCTGAATTCATCGTTCTATTTGGCTGGATTATAGCCATAGATACCTTGGTGACCATTCCTTTTGCAAGGTTACGGCTCGAAGGAAAAGCCTTTCAATTTGCCGGTATTAACCTGCTTTCAATCGCCGTAAATATTGGGTTAAACCTGTTCTTCTTTCTGTATTGTCCGAATGCACTGGAAAACGGCAATTCATTCGTTACGGAATTCTACAAACCTGAATTTGGCATTGGGTATGTCTTTGTGGCTAATCTAGGTGGATCAGTTACAAAACTGATTTTTCTACTTCCTACTCTTGTCGGTATCCGATTCGGCTTCAGTTTCAGACTTTTCAAAACACTCCTTCCCTATTCCCTTCCTCTTCTATTTTTGGGATTGGCGGGAATTGTAAATGAAACTTTTGATAGGGCGGCTTTTGAATGGCTATCGGGCTTGCCCACAGAAGAGGCTGAATCTGAATTGGGAATTTATGGTGCTTGTTATAAAGTGGCCATGTTGCTGAGTATAGGTATTCAAGCATACAGATTTGCAGCTGAACCATTTATTTTCTCTTTGGCAAAAAACGAACGAACGGAAAAAATCCAAGGTGACGTAATGAAATACTATTTCATCATCGCTTTGGGGATATCAATGGCCATAATTTGCTTTGACGATATCGCACTTCTTTTGATCGGTGAGCGGTTCAGAGAGGGAGCTGGGGTGATTCCGATCTTGTTGGGAGCCTATATCTGTTTTGGTGCGGTTTTTAACCTCTCCTTCTGGTATAAACTAAATGATAAAACCCTTTTTGGAGCTTTCATTGCATTCATTGGAGCAATAACCACAATTTCACTAAACGTCTGGTTAGTTCCGAAAATAGGGTACCACGGTTCCGCTTGGGCGACTCTTGCCGCTTATTTAGTGATGATGGTGGTGTCATACCTGTTGATGCGTCGTTTCCACCCCATCAAATATGAGTTGGGCCCCATATTCATTTACATCACTTTGGCAACATTCCTAACTTTTCTCTACACTTTCATTGCTCCGGAAAGTAGTTTGAAGTATTTATTTGCGGCCTTAGTTCTTCTCGTATTTGGAGGTTTTGTCATCATTCGAGAAAAAAAACAGTTAAAAAAATACCTACATGGTAAAAGTTGAAATCATAAATAAATCCAAACATCCTCTGCCGCAATACAAAACCTCGGGAAGTGCAGGTTGTGATTTACGCGCAAATCTTGAGGATCATATCACGTTAAAACCACTGGAGAGAACATTGGTAAGCACAGGGCTATTTATCGCACTTCCGCAGGGGTTTGAGGCTCAAATCAGACCGAGAAGTGGTATGGCATGGAAAGAAGGTATAACGGTCCTCAACACTCCGGGAACCATTGACTCAGACTATCGCGGAGAGGTGAAGGTATTATTGGTAAATTTGTCGGATACGGAAAACACTGTAAATGATGGTGACCGTATAGCTCAAATGGTTATCGCTCGACATGACGTAGCCGAGTTTAATGAAGTTGAGATGCTATCCTCTACCGTCCGTGGAGAAGGCGGATTTGGTAGCACAGGAAAAAAGGATTGATTCGGAATGAATATTATCATACCTATGGCGGGTCGCGGAAAGCGATTACGCCCGCACACGCTCACGGTCCCAAAACCCCTTGTAAAAATAGCAGGAAAACCTATTGTTCAACATCTGGTTGAAGACATTTCAGCCCTCCTGAATGAACCCCTGAATAAGGTGGTGTTTGTGACGGGGAGATTTGGAACGGAAGTTGAAGAACACTTGCTTGAAGTGGCAAAAAATTTAGGTGGAAAAGGCGAAATAGCTTATCAGGATGAAGCGTTGGGTACGGCCCATGCGATATGGTGTGCCAAGCACGCCTTGGAGGGAAAGACAATTGTAGCTTTTGCCGATACGCTTTTTACGGCCAACTTTAAATTGGATCCCGATTCGGATGGCGTTCTCTGGGTAAAACAAATTGATGACCCTTCTTCTTTCGGAGTAGTGAAACTGAACGAAAACGGAAACATTGTAGATTTTGTAGAAAAGCCGAAAGAGTTCGTAAGCGACCTGGCAATGATTGGCATCTATTATTTCAAAGAGGGGCGAGAACTATATTCAGAAATCGAATACCTCATTACTAACGAGGTGATGAAAGGTGGAGAATATCAACTTCCCGATGCCTTGAAAAGAATGACGGAAAAAGGTAAAGCCTTCTTACCCGGGAAAGTCAATGAATGGATGGATTGCGGAAACGCCAGGGTAACAGTGGAAACTGCAGGAAAAGTGCTGGATATCAAGTATGGTTCTGAATCCTATGATGGCAACATCGAAATAACGAATTCAACGATTATTGAACCTTGTTATATCGGGCCCGGATCGAAAATTATCAATTCGGTTATCGGACCACGCGTTTCTGTAGGAAAAGACACTGTAATAAGGGATTCTCGAATTTCTGAGTCCCTCATTCAAGATGAAACGGAAATTATCGGGCGTTTTATTAAGAATGGAATGGTTGGGAGCAGTGTTGTGATTGAAAGCAAACCCGAGGAGCCTAGTATAGGCGATTTTAATAGCATACGATGATCGGAAGACTCCTGCTTGTATCCTCATTTCTTTTTCTCTTGGCTTCTTGCAAAACAGGTGAGAGTACCGGTGCCAAAGAACAAGGAGATACGGAACTAACAGAAGCTGAATTCCGAGCTTTTCAAGTTGCGTATTTTGACGGGAACAAGGAAAAAATTCTCGGTAACTATCGCGAAGCCGAAATTCTATTTCGACAAGCTCTGAGTATAGATCCTTACAGTGCTGCAGCCACATTTGAACTAGCCAAATTGTCACTTGAAAAAGGCAGGTTGGGTGAGGCTGTTGCCTATGCCAAGCGGGCCAAGGATTTAGACCCAGACAATCTTTGGTATACCGAGTTCCTTGCTCAATCATATGCTGAGATGGGCAGAATTGACGAATCGATCATTTTGGTCAGAGAAATACTCGAAAGGCAACCGGAGAAATATGACTATTATTTCAATCTGGGTTCTCTTCTCAGTGCTCAAGGAAAGTTCGACGAAGCCCTTAAAGTTTACACTGAACTCGAAGAGCGCTTCGGCCCTCTGGAGGAAATCTATATTCAGAGACAGATGATCTTCTTAGATCAAGGAGATACTGAAAAAGCCCTGGAAGCAGTAGGAACTCTGATTTCCATGAATCCCGAAGAAATCACCTACTATGGAATGAAAGCAGAGATTCTGGAGCGAACAGGGCAAACTGAAGCCGCAAAATCCCTGTACCTTGAAATGCTCAATATAGATCCTGAAAACGGGATGGTTCTCATTGCGCTTTATGAAATGTCTTTGAAGGAGGGCCAGGAAGAACAGGCATTGAACTACTTAGAGCAGGCATTCGAAAGTTCTGTATTGGGAATAGACGTAAAGGTGAACATTCTGCTAAATCTGTTGTCTAGGCCTAATCTGGAAAAGGATCTGCTGATTCGATTATCGGATTCCTTAATAGAAGCACATCCTACTGATGCCAAGGCCTACGCAATCCAAGGGGATATTTTTTATAACCTCGATGATCAGGAAAAGGCGAGAACTCAATTCAGGAAAGCGGTAGAGATCGACGCAAATCGTCCACCCATATGGCAACAAATTCTGATAATAAGCTCCTCCTTAAATGATTTTGAAGGGATGAAGGCGGATAGTGAAAAAGCACTTGAGTACTTTCCTCAACAACCCATCTTTTATCTGTTTAACGGCATCTCCTTGCAACAGCTTGGAAACAATAAAGGAGCCTTGGAAGCGCTTTCGATGGGAAAAAATCTTGTAGTAGATAACAATGAACTATTGGGTCAATTCTACGCCTCGATTGGAGACGTGAATCATTCATTAGAGAATCACGTTGACAGCGATGCAGCTTATGAAAAAGCTCTAAAATATCAACCCAACAATGTCATCGTTCTGAACAACTATGCCTACTACCTTTCACTTCGCGGGGTTAATTTGGAAAGAGCTGAAACAATGGCTAAAAAGGCAAATGACCTGAGCCCTAATGAAACCAGTTTCCAAGATACCTATGCATGGGTATTGTTCAAAAGAGGAAACCTGCAAAATGCCTTATTCTGGATAAACGAAGCCATTGAAAATGGGGGTGATTCTGACCCTGAAGTATTAGAGCATAAAGGGGATATTCTCTTTGAATTACAAAAATTTAAAGAAGCCAAGGAAGTCTGGGAAAAAGCCATCACAAATGGTGGAGATGAGGACCGTCTAAACGAAAAAATTGATTCGGCACCATGAATTCGAATCTATTTCGAACAACTGCGGTCTTTTTAATCTCGTTTCTGGTCATATCTGGGTGCAAAACCCGCAGAGCGCTTGAAAAGAGTCCATTGGTTCCCTTAAACGAAAAAGCTATAATCGAGCAGATGCGAAAGTCTCAATTTGAATTTGAGACTATGAGTGCAAAACTGGCTGTAAACGCGAAAACCGCGACGGAAAACCGAGCTTTTAAAGTTAACCTGAGAGTTCAATCGGATAGTGCTATTTGGTTAAGCATTACTCCTGCATTAGGAATAGAAGCAGCAAGAGCGATAGTTTCAGAAGACAGTCTAAAGTTCATCGATAAACTCGCCGACAAATACTACTTGGGTAATTACATGGCGCTGGATTCATTGTTTGGTTATGATGCGCAGTATTCCTTCTTAGAAAATCTCCTCGCTGGAAACCCAATTCAGATTTCAGAAGAAGAGAAATACGTTTCGGTGGTCGATGAACTCTATTATGTAATCCAAACCAAGAACCCGAGGAAGGTTCGTAAAGCAATCGATCTGGCAGTAAAGCCACAAAATTTAGATAGCCTTAATTTGGATTCTGAAGTAGTTAAAAAGAAAAAACTGGAAAAAGCGGCACAAAAATTCTCAGAAGAAGACCTGGTTATCAAACGTTTTTATGTCCGTGCTGATAATTTCAGGGTTGAGAAATGCGTTATTGAAGACTTACTTACACAGCGGTCGTTTCAAGTTGAATATGATGATTTTCGGCCTGTGGGAGATAGTTTTCTGGCACATGAGTTATCCATCGTTATCACTACTCCTAAAGAATCAGGTAGATTTGAGATGAGTTATTCTCGAGTAAAACTAAATGAATCGCAGTCTTATCCCTTCAAGGTGCCTTCTAAATATGAGCCGCTTTTTAAGTAGAATTCTTCTGATACTGCTAATTTTCTCGGGGTTTGAATCTTTGGCTCAATCAAAAGATGCGCTCAAAAAAGAGCGAGATGAGATTACCAAGGAAATCAATTACACCAATAAACTACTAGGTGAAACACGGGAGAACAGAAATAGAGTTGAAGGCGAATTGAACTTGCTCAACACAAAGATTCGTTTACGAGAGGACTTGATTTCAAGTCTTAAGAAAGAGGTAAGACTATATAGCCGCCAAATTGAGTCCAATGAAGAAAATATCGTCAAGCTTGAAAGTGAACTTGAAGCTACAAAAGAACGATATGCCGACTTAATTCGATTGTCTTATCGAACTAAAGCACATCAGGATAGGTTAATGTTCATTTTCGCCTCAGACGATTTTTTTCAAGCGATAAAAAGGATCAGGTATCTGAGACAAATGACCCTGGTCAGGCAAGACCAGGCAAAAAAAATAGAAGAAACAAAGACTGAATTGGAGAGGCTAAATTTCGAATTAGATGAATCCATTAGCCGAAAAAATGAATTACTTGATACAGAAACCTCAGCACGAAACGTACTGGCTCAAGATAAGACACGCCGAGTTGAGGCAATTTCAGGTTTGAGGAGCGAAGAGAAAACACTGATCAGCAAACTCAGGAAACAAGAAAAACAAAGGGAAAACTTAAACAAGGAAATCCAACGGATTATCGAGGCTGAAATTCGCGCGTCGAAAAAGGACAACGAGGGCGTGTTTTCTCTTACCCCTGAAGCCGCTGCTTTATCTGCAAATTTCGAGAGCAATAAAGGGAAGTTGCCGTGGCCGGTTGAAAGGGGTGTTATTACCCAGAAATTCGGAGATAACCCCCACCCCGTTCTCGCAGGAATAATGGTTCCCAATAACGGGATAGACATTGCTACCAATAAAAATGCTACCGTCCGTTCATTGTTTGATGGCACAGTTTCAGGTGTTTTCAGTATTCCGGGGGCTGGAAGAAATGTAATCGTCAACCACGGAGGATATCGAACTGTTTATTCAAACCTGAAAGAAGTTTTTGTAAGCAAGGGGCAAAAAATAACTGCTAAAGAGAGCATTGGTATAGTTCTGACCGATGAAGTCAATGGTAAAACTGAGGCTCATATCGAGATTTGGAAAGTGAGTCAAAAAGGAACAACTAAAGAAGATCCCGCGAAATGGATCTTTCGACAATAGGCATGATTATTTCATACCTTTGTAAAAAACTATAAGCATGTTGCTTTCAATGTTAATGGGCGCTATTGGACCATGGCAAATCGTTCTGATCGTAGTAGTGGTACTTCTTCTTTTCGGGGGGAGAAAAATTCCAGAGCTTATGCGTGGTTTAGGTAGAGGAATGAAAGAATTCAAAGACGCCACAAAAGACGATTCTAAATCCGAAGCTTCGGATACCCCATCAGATTCAAAGTAAAGACTCTTGAAAGAATACCATTCTCTTCGGGAAATTCAATCAGATATCAAATCGGGTGCAATTACCCTAGTGGATTTGGTGCGCGATTATCTGAATAGGATTCGAGAAAAAAAGGACTTGAACATCTTCATGGAGGTCTTCGAGGATGAAGTGCTCTCCAGGGCCAAAGAAGTCCAAGAAAGAATTGATTCAGGTTCTCATGGGAAGCTTGCGGGAATGGTGGTTGCCGTTAAAGACAATATATGCATTCAAGGGCATCGGGTGAGCGCTGCATCTAAAATACTTTACGGTTTCGAGTCACTGTTTGATGCAACTTCCATTGACCGATTGCTTGCAGAGGATGCCCTCGTAATAGGCAGGGTAAATTGCGATGAATTTGCGATGGGGGCGAGTAATGAAAACTCTGCTTTTGGACCGGTAAGAAATCCCGTTAATCCAAATCGAGTTCCCGGAGGAAGTTCCGGTGGAAGTGCCGCTGCTGTCGCTGCTAATTGTTGCCTCGTGGCATTAGGTAGTGATACGGGTGGATCAATTAGACAGCCCGCAGCATTCTGCGGGGTTGTTGGACTAAAACCCACCTATGGCCGTGTGAGCAGACATGGATTGATCGCTTTTGCCTCTTCTTTTGACCAAATTGGCCCAATTTCTCATTCGGTTGAGGATGCAGCCTTGGTTATGGAAGTAATCGCAGGAAAGGATTCGATGGACACCACATCCTCGGTGAAGAACGTTGATCAGTATTCCCACTTTGACGAAGAAAAGCCGCTTAAAATCGGATACATCGAAGAGTGTTTCGAAAACACCGCCTTGGATCCTGAAATCAGGGAAGATCACCTTAATCTGGTTTCAGATCTAAGAAATCAGGGGCATACGGTTGATCCCGTGCATATTGAAGAGCTGAAATACCTGGTGCCTGCGTACTATATACTTACAACAGCTGAAGCTTCTTCAAATCTTTCGAGATACGACGGTATTCACTACGGTTATCGCAGTGAAGAGGCTACTGACATCAATTCTACCTACGTAACAAGCCGGACAGAGGGGTTTGGCCCTGAAGTAAAACGCAGAATAATGCTTGGGACCTTTGTATTAAGCGCCGGTTACTACGATGCCTATTATGCCAAAGCTCAGAAAGTGAGACGCATATTAAAGGAAAAAACAGAAGCGCTTTTTAACGATTACGATCTTATCCTCTCTCCTACTACACCTGCTCCTGCTTTTGCTCTTGGCGCTAAAACGGATGATCCGATCCAAATGTACTTGGAAGATGTCTTCACCGTACACGCCAATTTAGCGGGAGTCCCTGCAATTTCTCTACCTCTTTTCACCCACTCCAAAACTAACCTGCCCATTGGAGTTCAGTTTATGGCGGGCAAATTCCAAGAGAAAGCGCTTTTGAACTTCGCCCACAACTTAATGCAGAATAGAGCGTTAAAAAATTAATAGTGGAAGGCGATTAATGGTGTCATTCTTCTTTTAGTTTCGTCGAAAGTGCAAACTTCGGAGCAGTTTTTGCGTAACTATCTTAAACCCTGAAAACTCATCTATGCGTCAAGTATTGGCCCTGCTATTTGTAGCGTGTTTAATCGGATTTCATTCATCCGTGACAGCTCAAGAAGATTCAACTATTGCAGTGATTGCTCCTGACGATCCCGTTTTGAAAGCCCTTGATGAGTCGTGGGTCAGCGTCCAAAAGGAATACTTGGCGTTTACTTCAGATAGTGTTGAACTGAATGTTCATGGCTTTAGCTTTGATTCCATACCCGAATATTCTGATGAGGTTTATGCCGAACGGCTCGAAAAATTGAATGAACTAACTCCAATTGACCTTTCTTACAACAAACACATTCGAGCCTACATAAACGTTTACGCCAACCGCAAACGTGAAATCACCGAGCAGGTTCTGGGTTTATCGGCCATATACTATCCTCTTTTTGAGGAGCAGTTAGACAAATTCGATATGCCTTTGGAGCTAAAACATTTGGCCGTGGTAGAATCAGCCTTGAACCCGAAAGCAAAATCAAGAGTTGGGGCCACAGGTTTGTGGCAGTTTATGTATGCAACGGGGAGAGTATACGGACTAGACGTGAATTCTTTTGTAGATGAAAGAATGGACCCCTATGAGAGCACTGTAGCAGCTTGTAGATACATGAGTTACCTCTATGGCCTTTATAATGACTGGAACTTGGTCTTAGCCGCTTACAACTCCGGGCCAGGGAATGTGAATAAGGCAATCCGCCGATCAGGTGGCCATCGCGACTATTGGAAAATTCGCCGCTATTTGCCCCGAGAAACCCGAGGGTATGTTCCCGCATTTATTGCGGTTAACTATATTATGAATCACGCAGCGGACCATAATCTCTACCCCTCGGAGCCGATGCTTGTCTATCCCGAGCTGGACACCCTCCAGATCTGTCGAAGAACGACATTTGATCAAATTACCCGTTTCACAGATGTTACGTTGGAGGAGCTCGAAGCCTTAAACCCCTCTATGAAGAGAAATATTATTCCAAACACGGAAAAGTGTTATTCCCTTTACCTTCCGGTTGAAGCCGTTGGCGTATTCTTAGCAAATGAGGATAGCCTGTACAATTACAATCCAGATGCTCCGCAAGCGGTTGACGGGTACATCGTTGAAGATATTATTCAAACACATGTTGTAAGAAGCGGGGATGTATTGGGTGTTATCGCAGAAAGGTATGGTGTTAGTCTGAGCAGTCTCAGAGAGTGGAATAATATTCGCGGAAACAGAATATATCCAGGGCAAAAACTAGAAATCCACAAAACGGTGCGAACCAAAATTGGGGAAACAACGGCTAAATCTGAAAGCAAAAAGAAGCCTGCCTCAATCGCGGCAGAAGTCACTCCTTCTCCAAAAAATTCTTCTAATGGCTCATTTAAAACACACACCGTTCAAAGTGGGGATACCCTTTGGGATATTGCAAAACTTTACCCTGGTGTGTCGATAAATGATATTAAATCTGCTAACTCAGGGCTCAACCATCGGAAATTAAAACCAGGACAAAAAATTAAAATTCCGAACTCATGAGCCAACAAGCCCTTACGCTGGCAGTATTCCTCTTACTTGGAACATTTTTTCTTTCATCATGTGACGAATCAGGTAAATATCGAACCTTGCCCAGGCATTCAGGAGAGCCAGGGGAGGTCCTCCTTGTAATGGATGAAGGAAAATGGTTAGGCGAAGAAGGAGATAGTTTAAGAGTATTTCTTGAAGAATTCGTTAGGCAGCTTCCTCAAGCTGAGCCAAGTTTTGATTTATTGCAATTCTCTCCAGCCGAAATGAGCAACCTTCTGCGCCAACATAGAAATATAATCGAGATTGAAATTGGCCCGGATGCGGAAGGAAAGAACAAAGTCACTCTTTCCAAGGATGTGTGGAGTAATGGTCAACTCGTATTTAGGGCCTACGCCAATTCTAAAGAAGAGTGGTTTGATTTGGTCAAGGCCGAGTTTGCAAAAGTTGTTAACCTCATAAACGACAAGGAAATAGCTCGGTTGGTAAAAAATTATTCCCGAAACGGCAACAAGGAATTAAGCGCCAAAATATCAGAAAAGTTTGGGATAAATATGCTCGTTCCTCTCGATACTGAGGTGGCAGTTGAAAAAGAGAACTTCCTCTGGATCAAAAGAGAAAGAGTCAAATACCTCGGAAATAGTCCGCACGACATTACTCAAGGGTTTATGATCTATCGTTATCCATATTCAGGAGCTGATGACTTTGGCCACGAAGCGGTTCTGCAAAAACGTGATTCAATTTTGAAAAAATACGTTCCAGGGCCTCGTAACGGGACGTACATGACTACTGAATACCGTTACCCTCCTGAATCATTTGAAACGACTGTAGATGGTAAATATGGGCTTTACACATCGGGATTATGGAGGACTGAAAACTACTTTATGGGAGGACCTTTTCGAAAATTAACAACCACCTCGGCAGATGGAAATTACATTATAACCGTTTCCGGTTTTGTCTTTGCTCCGAAATTCGACAAGAGGGAATTTGCCAGGGAAATTGAAGCGGTTCTTTCCTCATTTAAGTTTCAGCCCGAAGCTCAAGCTAATTCAGGCGATTAGGCCGTTATTCCTTCCATCTTGAGTAAAAAGGCGTATTCTAGCGCCACCTCTTTTAATCGGGTGAAGCGTCCGGAAGCTCCCCCATGCCCTGCCTTCATTTCGGTGACCAATAAAAGAGGGTTTTGGTCAGTCTTTTGTTCCCTTAGCTTAGCTGCCCATTTGGTGGGCTCCCAGTATTGAACTTGAGAGTCGTGATAGCCAGAAGTAATAAGCAAAGAAGGATAATTCTTTGAAGTGATATTATCATAAGGCGAATATTCCAGCATTCGATAGTAATCCTCCTCAATATTTGGATTGCCCCATTCCGTGTATTCACCTGTTGTTAAAGGAATGCTGGCGTCAAGCATTGTAGTCATAACATCCACAAAAGGAACTTGAGCAACGATTCCCTTCCAAAGTTCAGGCCTCATGTTCATCACAGCCCCCATTAATAACCCTCCTGCACTGCCCCCCATTGCGTAGAGCTTGTCCTGTGCTACATAGGCATTTTCTACTAAGAAGTCAGCCACGTCAATAAAATCCGTGAAGGTGTTCATCTTGTGTTGGAGTTTTCCCTTCTCGTACCATGGCCGTCCTTTTACTTGTCCCCCGCGAATATGGGCAATAGCAAAAGCGAAACCTCTATCCAATAAACTCAGTCTTGCATGACTAAAATAGGGGTCTACACTAATGCCGTAAGATCCATAACCATAAAGCAACAGGGGTGAATTTCGATGCTCTTCTATACCCTTTTTATAAACAATGGAAACAGGCACCTCCTCTCCGTCTCGTGCCCGCACCTGCAGCCTCTCAGAAAAATAATCGGCAGAAGAGAAATCCCCCAATACTTCAACTTGTTTTAATTGCTCGAGTTCTCCCGAAGACAAATGATAATCATACACCGTACTAGGTGTAGTTAAAGAAGTGTATCCTATTCTTAGCTTAGTAGATGTCGGGTCCGGATTCTGGTGTAGATATACGGTAAAAGCGTTCTCCTCAAAAGGAATATTATACGCCTGTTTGAATTCACTATCGGGAAGAATTCTGATCGACGTAAGGCCCGATTCCCTCTCCTGAATGGCAAGAAATGAATCAAAGAGTTCAAACTCCTCGAGGAAGGTGTCCTGTCGATGAGGAATTACGTCAACCCATGACTCCATGCCATGAGATAAATCATCACGGACT
The DNA here is from genome assembly GCA_964635965.1 of uncultured Cryomorphaceae bacterium. Taxonomy (GTDB): domain Bacteria; phylum Bacteroidota; class Bacteroidia; order Flavobacteriales_D; family Cryomorphaceae; genus JAKVAV01. Next base: position 4,123 of record CAZWQX010000004.1, on the reverse strand, counting down.
TTGGATAGCTTAAAATTGGTCGCCTCCCGATTATGTAATACGTAAAAATGGTCATCAATATGGTCTATCTCATATTCCAGTCCGTTAGTGCGTTCCTGAAAACACCTCAACGAACATTCATTGTCCGATAGATCCAAAAAATGACATTCTGAGGTATTTGTGCTTTCAGCATGTAAAAGCAGATACTTTCTCGATTTTGACAATGATATTCCAACGTGATAGATATCATCGATCTCCTCGAATACCAGTTGATCATTTGCAGAGTCTTCACCCAAAAAATGCCGATAAAGCTGAAATGGACGCAAGGTATCAGGGTCTTTCTTCAGATAATAGATGGCCTTTTCATCAGATGACCATAACCCGTTACCATCGGTATCCTGGATGAGGTCAGATAAATAAGTATCCCGATCGGAGTGCTTGAGGGTAAGTTGATATTGTCGCCTTCCTACAAAATCTTCTCCTAAACAAAGCATGTTGCCCGAAGGGGAAACACGCCTAGTGGCAAGATTATAAAACGGCGCGTCTTTCGCTCTTTTATTCTCATCTAAAATCAATTCCTCGGAATGAGACCCTATTCTCTTTCGAAAGTGTCTTGCATACTCATCTCCTTCCTCAAAACGAGTAAAGTAGGTATGCCCGTCCATATCATAAGGTACCGACATATCTTTCTCTTGAATCCTTCCTTTGATCTCTTCGAAAAGTTTCTCTCTTAACTCTTTCACATCCGAGAGGTAGTATTCGGCATAGGCGTTCTCTGCTTCGAGATAGGTCAATACTTCCTCTGTATCTCTTTCTCTCATCCAGAAATAATCATCATCCCTGTCGTGACCATGGATAGAGTGAATGTGGGTTCTTTTATTTGCTTTAGGTGGATTCATAAAACTGTTTTCGGATTTAATCTGAAAAAACATCTATCAATATTGGCAAAGATTTGACTTCCCCAAAACCCTCGAGATGCAATTTGTAATAGTCTACCAAAAAGATGAGTGCCCTCCTGTTATCAGCTGAAGATTGTTTTAGCTCAGAATCATAATCGGCAGCCATTAACTGTTTTAATAGTGCTGTTTCCCCGGCATCCAAAGTATGAAGTGATTTATTCTTGTTCGAAGTAAATTTCCCACCTAAGAGATCAAAATATTCGCCTTCTGACGAGGCAGGATAGAATCCAAAGAAGCGCGTAAGCTTAAGGAGAAAGATGGAGTGAAACCGAGAAAATTCTTGAGTTGAATAGAAATATTCCAACGAAGAGTCAATAAAGTCAAAAAGGTCTTGGTCTGCAGCTTCCTCTTTCAGTGATTTGACCAACATCTCTGCTAAAAAAAGATGAATACTGGCCTTGATGGGATGGTCAATTCTTGTAGAATTTCCAGTCCTGTTCTGAAGAGAAAGTGCTGTTTGGACATCGTATCTTTCTCTATAATTATAGCTGACAAAAACTCTGGAAAGTGGTTCAAGCAGAGCTAGCTTTCCCCCTTTTTTCTTTCCTATTCCACGCACCATAAATGAAACGGGGCCATGATTTCGGGTGAACAAACCCACCACATACGAACTACCCGAATAGGGAGTTTTTCTAAGAACGATGGCCTCTGAAAGGGTCTCCAAGGGATTATTTAATCATTAAAATCTCGCTCACGCAGGTAGAATTCCCCTCGGCGTCTGAAGAAAGGGCAAAATACACTCCCGTTGCAACCCGCTGTCCGTTGGTGTTCTTACCATCCCAAACTGCGCTTCCTCCATTTGAAACAAGTGAAGTAATAAGATTGCCCCGCATATCCGTAATTCGAATATCACTATCTCTCATTAATCCTTCGATTACAATAGGCCCGGAATACGTTTCACGAACGGGGTTTGGGTATACTTTAAGGCATTCGTTAGAAAGCTCCCCTGCAGTTGCATCTCCTTGGTAAGAAATAATTCCTTCTTCGGTGGCAATAAACACTTCGCCTGACTCCTGATTGATTGCGATGTCATTGATTACATCTGAAAATAAAGGACTATTGTCTGCTGAAAAGCGCAAAACCTCTTCAGTTCCGTCCTCTGACAATAAAAACACACCAGAGCCAAATGTCCCAATCCACTTTCGGTTAGCTCCATCTGCGACAATGCAGCTCACGCTCTGACCTTCGAGCAAAAACTGAAAAATACCATCTTGTTCTACCAGAATTTGTCTGGCGTCGCTAGGGTCAGGGCCAAAAGCATCGAATGGTGAAAAGAAAACCGCAACACCGTCAGCTGTACCCACCCAGATTTCACCGTCCAAATCCTCTCCAAGACAATAAACCTCCTCAACCGGGAGCCCTCCATTACCAGCGCCAGCACCAAAAACTTCCACCTCATCATCACTTTCGTCAATTGTTCCATTGGTGTTATATGCAACTACTCCACCTCTATTTCTGACGATCCACAAATGCCCCTCTTGATTAATAATCATCTTGGTAAGGACTTGATTGGTTCCAAGTGCTCCCGAAAATCCGAATGATTGCCAAGACCCTTCTGGGGTAAGAACGGACATTGGGTTATCTACAAACCCATTTGTCAACCACAGGTTTCCTTGATCATCCATTCTCATTCCTCCAACTCCAACCCAACCTTTTCCATCAGGGCGCACAAATTCATCCCTAACTTCCAAGCTACTGTTTGTCTCATTGAAATGGTCCAGTACGTCTCCACCCTCCGCAGTAAATAGGCCGCTATACCATGTGCCTACATAGGCAAAATCAGGGTTATTCGGTGCCGGATAAACTATAGGATTGTCAAACATCTTTTCACCGCCCATAATTGGGAGCTCTTCTCGGAGATAGTTCTCCCACGATCCTTCATAGAACTTGTAAAAACCATCCATCTTAAAATTGTTCCCCCATGTGCCCGGATGAGCAGGTGACCCGGAAGCAACCCAAAGTCTGCCGTCTTGGATTTCCAGCTCAAACGAACTATTAGAACCCGGGCTATTCGGAGTAATAAACTCTGTCGTCCCAACTTCGGGCTCAAACCTCACCAAGCCTCGATAGGTATCCGCAATCCATAATACCCCGTCCTCGAACACTGCCTGCGAGGCCCTCATATTAGGGTTTGTGCCATAGTCGAAAAAGTTGACAGAATTCCCCCCTGCTTGATTCTTTACATTTATGAAATAGCTCGTATTAATGGTTAACCCCCCTGATGATTCTGTCATTTTAATAACATCACCGGTGAAATTTACTTGTTGCCAGGTGCCACTCTGACGAAAGAATACTCCTGGATTGGAAGCTGTCCTGGTGTTGATGTATAAATTACCCTCGTCAGCAGCGACATTATTCACTATAGTAAAAGGTTCTGGGATTGAAATGTCCTGAATCCAATTTGAAAAAATCGTGAGATCGGTGCCCAATGATGCCTTAAACAAACCCTCACTAGTGGCAGCAAAAAGGCTATCATTAAACACCGCCGTTTGAAAAATTGAAGGAGCTCCTGTGGGAAGTATTTCATACGTATCGCTCACTTCATTTCGTTCCACATCGTAAGCAATAATCCCTATTCCAGTAGACAGAAAGGCTTTATTGTCAAAGAATTGAACATGTCTGATTGCCTTATCACCAATAATCGCACTGTTCTTGATCGCAGTAAAATTCGTGATCGTCCTGTTCCGGATGAGGTCTATGTTACCATTTTCATAACCCAATAGAATGAGTTTGAGTGAATCATTTGCCGAAACAGTGGTAATACCAATATCCGAAAGTCCATTGACCTTACTGAGTCGCTCAACAGAGTTGTCGTCAATATTGTAAATGAATAGACCGTTATCCACCCCCACAAAGACTTCATTTTGAAGCTTGTCGATGTGTAAACCTTGTCGATAGTTCAAATAATCAGACCATGCGCCAATTGGCCGCTGTGCATATAACGATTGGCTCAAAAAGAGAACAACGAACCAAATCGGATTTTTAAAACCGCTAAACATCAAATTCCAAGAAAAAAATCTAACGCAAAATTTCACAAAATCATGCATATTACACTGACAAATGGGAAATAATCTTGGTTTTGTATGGTTGTTAAGTTGATTGCGCGCATTACCTTTGCCGCCTCGGCCCGGTAGTTCAACTGGATAGAATATCAGATTTCGGCTCTGAGGGTTGGGGGTTCGAAT
>CAZWQX010000003.1:0-56796 GCA_964635965.1 uncultured Cryomorphaceae bacterium | reverse complement strand
CGTAGAGATGAAGAAAAAGCACGTGCCAAAGAACGATTCTTCAGCCACAGAGATGAATTCGGACAATGGGATCCGAAAAATCAACGCCCTGAGCTTTGGAACATCTTTAACGGAAAGAAGAATATGGGCGAACACTTTCGCGTGTTCCCGATATCGAATTGGACCGAAATGGATGTTTGGCAATACATCCTTCACGAAAACATCGAAATCCCGAGCTTGTACCTCAGTCATGAAAGAGAGGTATTCGAACGTGACGGTGTTTTGCTTGCCGATAGCGAATTTATTGAGAAAAAAGAAAGTGAAGTCGTTGCTAAACGAATTGTCCGTTTCAGAACAATTGGTGATATGACTTGTACGGGTGCCGTTGAATCAGATGCCAACTCGTTAGAACAAATCATTGAAGAAGTTTCAGCTACACGCGTTACTGAGCGGGGAGCGAGATCCGATGATAAACGAAGTGAAGCGGCAATGGAAGACCGTAAAAAACAAGGATACTTTTAAACTGAAACTCGATGACTAAAGAACACGGATATTTAGATATGGACCTTCTCCGCTTTACCACAGCGGGAAGTGTAGATGATGGAAAGTCAACATTGATAGGTAGAATGCTTTATGATTCAAAAAGCATCTTCGAAGATCAAATGGAGGCCATTGAACAAGCGTCCAAGAAAAGTGGTGTCGAAGCAGAAGTCAACCTGGCACTTCTTACCGACGGCCTTCGCTCCGAAAGAGAGCAAGGAATTACCATTGATGTTGCTTACCGTTATTTTGCCACACCAAAAAGAAAATTCATCATTGCGGATACTCCGGGACACATCCAGTATACCAGAAACATGGTTACAGGTGCTTCAACGGCGAATCTGGCAATTATTTTGGTTGACGCACGTCATGGATTGGTAGAACAAACTGCCAGGCACTCATTTATCGCTTCACTCCTAAAAATTCCTCACATCGTCTACTGCATCAACAAGATGGACTTAGTGGATTACAGTGAAGAAAGATTTGAAGAAATCAGAGAAGAGCTTGAGGCATTTAGTTCGAAGCTTGAAGTAAGTGATATTCGATTTATCCCGATTAGTGCTTTGAAAGGAGACAATGTTGTGCACAAGTCAAAGAATATGGATTGGTTCGAGGGAAGTACTTTAATGTACACGCTTGAAAACATTCATATTTCGGGAGATGAAAACCATGTTGACCGAAGATTTCCGGTGCAATACGTAGTAAGACCTCAATCGACGGAACACCATGATTATCGAGGATATGCAGGTCGCGTTGCAGGAGGTGTATTCAAGAAAGGCGACGATGTAGTTGTTCTTCCTTCGGGATTTTCATCTAAAATCTCAGCCATCGATACTTTCACGGGAGAAGTGGAAGAAGCATTTGCTCCGATGAGTGTGACTATTAGACTTGAAGACGATTTGGACATAGGCAGAGGAGATATGATTGTTTCTCCACATAACCAGCCTGAAATAAGTCAAGACGTTGATATGATGGTTTGCTGGATGAGTGAGCAACCCTTGCTTCCCAATGGGAAATATGCGCTTAAACACACCAGCAAAGATGCTCGTTGCATTGTGAAGGAGATTCAATACAAAGTTGACATCAATACTCTTCACAAATTGGAAGACGATAAAGACATTCGAATGAACGATATCGGTAGAATCAGAATAAGGACTACGGCTCCTTTATTCTACGATCGTTATGCTCGAAATAGAATTACCGGAAGTGTAATTTTAATTGATGAAGCTACCAATGCAACAGTTGCTGCGGGAATGATCATTGATTAATTGGGTCCTCAAAAGTTACGTAAAAAGGCAGCCCTTACAGGCTGCCTTTTTTTAGTTTCGTTTGTATGATCAGGATTATTCAACCGTAACGCTCTTCGCTAAGTTACGTGGCTGATCCACATTGCATCCTCGCATAACAGCAATGTGATAGCTTAAAAGTTGAAGTGGAATTACCGTGACAAGAGGCATCAGGCATTCATCAACATCGGGAATTTCAATGGAATGGTCGGCCATTTCAATCACTTGTTTCTCACCTTCAGTCACGATGGCAATGATCTTTCCTTTTCTGGCTTTTACTTCTTGGATATTGCTAACGATTTTTTCATAAGAGCCCGCCCTTGGTGCTACAACAAAAACTGGCATCTCTTCGTCAATTAGTGCAATCGGGCCATGTTTCATCTCGGCTGCAGGATAACCTTCGGCATGGATATATGAAATCTCTTTCAGCTTTAAAGCTCCTTCAAGAGCTACGGGAAAATTAAATCCCCGTCCGAGATAAAGTGCATTTGGCTTATCCATATAAATGGCAGCGATATTTCTCACTTGTTCGTTGCTCTCTAAAATCTTCTCTATTTTTTCGGGAATTGAATCCAATTCTATAAGCAATCGCTGGAACCGGCTTTGGGCAATGGTGCCTTTCTTCTGAGCTATATGCAGCGCCATAAGTGTCAGCACCGTAACCTGAGATGTGAAGGCCTTGGTGGAAGCAACTCCGATTTCGGGGCCTGCGTGGGTATAGGATCCCGCATGCGTTACTCTTGGAATAGATGAACCAATAACATTGCAAATCCCGATAATAGTTGCGCCTTTGGATTTAGCCAGTTCTATGGCAGCAAGTGTGTCCGCAGTTTCTCCTGATTGAGAAATTGCAATGACCACATCGTTTTCATAAATCACCGGGTTTCTGTATCGAAACTCAGAAGCATACTCAACCTCTACCGGCACCCTTGCGAGTTCTTCGAAAAGGTATTCACCAACCAATCCGGCATGCCAACTCGTACCGCATGCAACAATTATGATCCTATCCGCATTGACAAATTTCGAAACATAATCTCTTATTCCTCCCAGTTCCACTCGCCCTGAATTCACATGCAGTCTCCCTCTCATACTATCCAACACGGATCTGGGTTGTTCATAGATTTCCTTTAACATGAAATGCTCGTAACCTCCTTTTTCCAGGGCCTCAAGCTGCATTTCAAGTTCTTGGACATAGGGCGTCTTCTTTTGGTTCTTGATGTTCATCAAGGTAAACCCTTCAACCCTATCTAAAATGGCTATTTCCTCGTCATCGAGATAGATCACATTCTTCGTATACTCAACTATAGGTGTTGCGTCCGAGGCAATGTAATATTCGCGATCACCTCCCAATCCAACCACCAATGGGCTTCCTTTTTTGGCAGCTATCAGCTGTCCGGGATTGTTTTTATCAAGAACAACTATAGCATATGCTCCAATTACCTCATTTAATGCCATTCGCACTGCATCAAACAGGCTAATCCCTTCATTTTTTTGAATATTCGAGATCAAATGAATTAATACTTCAGTATCGGTATCGCTCTTGAAAATATGTCCTCGCTTGGTAAGTTCCTCTCTTAGGGAAGCATAATTCTCAATGATACCATTGTGAATGATCGCCATATTCCCATCTTCACTTTCGTGTGGGTGCGAATTCACGTCATTTGGTGGTCCGTGAGTAGCCCAGCGCGTATGACCAATACCAATGGTGCCAATCAGTTCTTTTTCCTTGTTTACCGCTTCTTCCAGCAGTGAAACCTTTCCCTTCTTTTTGATAATTTTCAGATCGCCTTCCTCCAAGGTGGCAACTCCGGCGCTATCATATCCACGATATTCCAATCGCTTCAAGCCATTTATCAGAATAGGATATGCCTTTTTGTTTCCGATGTATCCAACGATTCCACACATAGTTCTCAGAAGTTTATAAAACTGATTTCCAGTCTAAGGTTGTTTTCAGGGTTTTCAGGGCTTGGATAATTTGGCCCATTAATCACTGCACGGTTCGGGGAGAAAGCAGCCCTTTCAGTCACAATTTCGAGACCATAAAACTCTCGATCGCTAGAAATCACCTGTTGCAAAAATCTCGAGATAATAAATCGGTACTCCTCTTCTACAGGATCATACTGACCATCTACAAAGCCAGCTCCATCGAGTTGATCATCTATAAGGAAGGCATCACCTTCTTCATCCAATCCGAAAATAAACATCCCGATAGGAGGAGCAAAACGATTGGTCGTTCCCTCTCTTACAGGAAGAACGAGCTCGGCTTTAGATATTGCCAATCCTGTGCTATCCCGAAGGTTTTCAATGTAAGGCAGGTCAATTTCAAGTTTCGTTCCACTCATGGATTGAACATAAAGCGACTTATCTCCTTTCACTTCGGGATAATTAATCTGTCTGACAAGTTCAGCCTCGGCTCCTCGCCCAAAATCATGTTCAAATACATTGAATTTCCCGGTACTACCTCTTATTTCAAAATCATAAAAAAGGGTATCAGGGTCACTCCCAAAAGTATCTCGATAGTACATTTCCAATCGACTTGAACGGTCGAAATTGTTAAACGAAACTATTCCTGTATTTCGGAGATTAACACCAGAAGCGTTTTCATCGACCGTGATATACAATCCGTTAATAAGCTCAATAAATTCTGTTGCAGTCAAACCTGACTCCCCCGTTCCATCCAAAATCCGTTGTCCGATTTCCTTTTTTATCGGCAACCTCAACGACGGCCTGATTGCCACCTCATCGACAATTGAAGAATCTCGATAGTTCATTGATGAAAGATTGAATCCTGGTTCCACCAAATCTTCTTCAATGATATTCAATACGCTATTGTCATAATAGATTGAATCGAGGCTGAGCGTATCATCAATCTCGAAAACCTGAACAAATTGATCCCCCAGAGAGCCATAGATAGGAATACCTTGTAGATCCAAGTATGACAAATTGAGTACCATACTGTCTATCACAATTTTATCTATGCCCGACCCATCGGTGTAAAATCGCGGATTCGCCGTAGATAATCTCAACTCGGTATAATGACCTGCCTTAGTAAAACCAAATACAGGATCGATATAGGCACCAAAAAGCGCGGGAGTGACTCCTTCAGTCCTGATCGAATCCTCTTCAATTGTTCTGACAACTACGGTAAAGGAATCGATGGCACTAATCCTTAGTATGTCATCCTCCGGTTGAAGATCAATTCCGATAGATTCTTCCGGTTTTTCACAAGAGATCAAACCCGCTACCAAAAAAAAGATAGCGGCCGAAAGAATCAGCCGCTTCTCAAATATATAATCTACTGATTGCCGAAAGAATCTATTCGGCCAAGACTGAGTCCTCTTCAAGAATTTCGTCGTAAAAATCACTGTAATTCTTAACGCAATTCGCCGGTTCACAGTATTCGAGAACGGGTTTATCCGAATTCTTAATTTCTGTTGAAATATTCTCCGGTAAATCGTCACTCGCTTCAATAATTCCGTCGGCGTAACGGAATGCAAATTTGGTTAAAGTTTCGAAGTCTGCACCTTTTCCATTGAGTTCACTTACATCTCCATCTTCAAAGCCGTCAAATTTCAACTTTTCAACGAGTTTCTTATCAAGATTCCCATCAAAATCGCGTGAATATGCACTGAATACAACCTTCGAATCTGCAAAATGTGGGTCTTCGTTGTAGAATTTCTTCAAATACAATGGAAGAAGAGCGGTAAACCACCCATGGCAATGGATGATATCAGGAGCCCACCCCAACTTCTTCACTGTTTCCAAAACCCCTCTGCAGAAAAATATCGAACGCTCGTCATTGTCCTTGAAAAACTTGCCGTCCTTGTTAGACAAAACAGCCTTTCGCTGGAAATAGTCCTCGTTGTCAATAAAATAAACCTGCATCCGGGCTGTAGGAATGGAAGCAACTTTTATAATTAGTGGATGATCGGCATCATTGACAACCAAATTCATCCCCGATAATCGTATTACTTCGTGCAATTGGTGCCTGCGTTCATTTATTGATCCGTATTTCGGCATGAACACTCGAATCTCTTTTCCTTTTTCATGAATGCCCTGAGGTAGATTTCTCGAAACCTCAGACACTTCATTTTTAGGCAGAAAGGGTGTAATTTCCTGCGACACATACAAAACTCTCGTCTTCTTCATAAAATGCTGGGAATTGTTTAGATAACTACAAAATTAACGAATTTTTCTCGTAATCTCAATCAATTCCATTAGCTTTGGCTGTTTTCCCGACTGTTAAATCCTAGTCGAAATACTTGTTTCTCAGAGCAATATGAAACTGATCAGGACTGCATCCGAGATGAGTTTATGGAGCAAATCCAAAGAAAGTAGCAGCATCGGATTTGTTCCAACCATGGGTGCATTACATGAAGGCCATCTAAGCCTGGTAAGAAGGAGTTTATCTGAAAATGATCAGACCGTTGTTTCCATTTTCGTTAACCCAACTCAATTCAACGAATCAGCCGATTTTGATAAATATCCCAGACAACATGATAAAGACATTGCTCTGTTGAAGGGAGTGGGCTGTGATTGCGTTTTCATTCCCTCCGTCAATGAAATTTATCCTTCCCCCGACGGACATCAGTATGATCTTGGTGAAGTTGCCAATGTCATGGAGGGAAAACACCGCCCCGGCCATTTCAATGGTGTGGCATCGGTTGTTAAGCGCCTTTTTGAAATCACACACCCCAAAAGGGCTTATTTCGGGTTGAAGGATTACCAACAATTTCTGATCATTCAAAAATTAGTAGAGAATTATCGCATCGATATTGACGTGGTTGGTTGTGCTATTGTTAGGGATAAGGATGGATTAGCCTTGAGTTCGAGAAATGCTCGATTGAGTTCCGAACAAAGGTCAACGGCCCTTGAACTATCTGCTGCACTAAAAGAAATGGTGGCTCATGCTGAAATTCAGGACAACGCAGCGTTGGAAAAAATTGGGTTGGATTATTTGAAGAAAAATCCCCAAGTGGAAGTCGAATATCTCAATGTCGCGAACGCAATTGACCTTTCAACAGGTTCGAAAAATGGAGGGAATGGTCAACGGATTGCTCTTCTAGCAGCGAGGGTGGGAGAAGTTCGTTTGATAGACAATATGTGGGTTTGATTTGAGATCGTGAAAGGATGAAAAAAAACCTTACAAAGTATCTCAAAATCATCATTCCCGTTGCCCTGGGTCTTTATTTGGTATGGCATATTTACAACCAACTCAGTCTGGAGCAACGCACAGAACTATTCAGGGCGTTTGAACAAGCAAATTACTTGTGGGTCTTACTATCAATGAGTATGGGGGTATTGAGTCATTGGATTCGTGGCTTCAGGTGGTCATACCAACTTGAGGCAATGGGATATCAACCCAATAATGCCAACAACTTCATGGCAGTGATGATCGGATATGTCGTCAACATGGCGCTGCCTAGGGTTGGTGAAGTCAGCAGAGCAGCGGCATTAACGAGGTACGAGCAAATTCCTTTTCAAAAAACATTTGGATCAATTCTTTCAGAAAGGACGCTCGATTTTATCATCCTTCTGTTGATCACGGCAACAACTGTGATTCTTCAATTTGAGGCGATGAGTCCATACGTCGAAGAATTCAGTCATATTCTGCTTGAAAAAATCAATTTGCAAATCGGAATAGTTGTAGCCATTCTTGGTTTGATTCTATTGACGGTATCGGTATTTCTCATTCGGCGCTTCAGTCATACCACCTTCGTGGGTAAACTGAGGGGATTTGTAAATGAGCTTTTGGAAGGGCTACGAAGTATCATAAGGATGAAAAAAAGAGGGCGTTATTTGTTTTCGACCCTGGCCATTTGGATACTCTATATTGGAATGTTTTGGGTTTGCTTCTTTTCATTAAAGGAAACCTCGCATCTTGGCATCAGCGCGATATTTGCGGGTTTTGTGCTAGGGAGTTTCGCAATCGTCATTATCCCTGGTGGTATTGGTGCATTTCCAGCTGGCATTATGCAGGCATTGTTACTCTATGGAGTCGCTGCCGAAAGTGGATTTGCATTGGGTTGGATTCTTTGGTTTTCACAAACCTTAATGGTACTTACCGTGGGAGGCGCCTGTATGATCTTCATGCCCATCTTCAATAAAAATCGCCTTCATGAGTCGAATTGATCTTATTAAAGAAAAAATTGTTCCTCAAGACGGCATCGAAAGTCTAATTCATCGAATCCGCGTCAAAGGAAAAAAGGTGGTTTTCACCAACGGAGTATTTGATATTCTTCACAGAGGGCATGTCACATTATTGAACAAAGCGTCCGAGCTTGGAGATTTTCTCATCGTTGGTTTAAATTCCGATGCTTCTGTCAGGACTTTGGGGAAAGGCCCCGAGAGACCCATTAATGGAGAAGGAGATAGGGCGATAGTACTAGCCTCACTTCAATGCGTAGGAGCAGTTATTTGTTTTGAAGAGTCTACACCATACGAACTCATTCGGTTAATTATGCCCGATGTTTTAGTGAAAGGAGGAGACTATAATCCGAAACAATCGGATCCGAATAAGGCCGACTATATTGTAGGCTCCGACTTGATGAATGATGAAGGAAAAAATGTAGTTTCAATCAACCTAGTGGAAGGATATAGTACAACGGGAATAATCGAAAAGTCTAAAAATGGCTAAAACCAAGTCGGTTTTTTTCTGTCAAAATTGTGGGTATGAATCGCCAAAATGGCAAGGTAAATGTCCTTCTTGCAGCGAATGGAATACGTTTGTGGAGGAAACTATTTCTAAGTCGTCAGGACGGCACCTTCAAGCTACCACAGAAAATCAAGGCATCCCCATACCCATCACTGAAGCAGAGGAGGAAGTTCAAGCCAGATTGACAACCGGCCAATCAGAAACCGATAGAGTTCTTGGAGGTGGGATGGTTAAGGGATCGTTGGTTCTCATTGCAGGGGAACCTGGAATCGGTAAATCGACACTTCTCCTTCAAATGGCACTGAACTTCGAGAAAGGGGCTGTTCTTTATGTTTCGGGAGAGGAAAGCAACGCGCAAATAGCCGATCGAGCCAAGCGTATCGGACACTTGACACCTAATTGCTATTTGCTTTCAGAGACTAATCCAGAATCGATCATTTCACAAGCAAAAAAGCTAAATCCTGCTTTTATCGTGATTGATTCCGTTCAAACCTTATCAGCATCGTGGATTGAATCATCGCCAGGTTCAATAAGTCAAATTCGAGAGAGCACAGCAAGACTAATGCAGTTTGCGAAGCAATCGTCTACCACTTTATTCCTCATTGGCCATATAACCAAAGAAGGTAGTATTGCAGGGCCGAAAGTTTTAGAGCATATGGTTGATACTGTGATGGTATTTGAAGGTGACCGCAACCATGTGTTTAGATTACTTCGTTCAACCAAAAATCGCTTTGGTAGTACGAATGAAATAGGCGTTTACAGAATGGAAGGCTCTGGACTCCAAGCAGTCACGAACCCTTCTGAAGTTTTGATCAATCATTATTCGGAAAATATGAGTGGCTCAGCTGCTTCCGTGATAATTGAAGGAATCAGACCATTTATAGTTGAGGTTCAAGCTCTTGTAAGCTCTGCCGTTTACGGCACACCCCAGCGTACCGCCACCGGATTTGATATAAAACGGCTGAACATGCTTTTGGCAGTTCTTGAAAAACGATGCGGCTTTAAACTTGGTGGAAAGGATGTTTTTCTAAATGTCGCAGGAGGGATTAAGGTAAGTGATCCCGCATTGGATTTATCTGTAGCCGCGGCAATCTTGTCCTCATCGGAGGATTTGAGTATTGAGCCGGGTGCTTGTTTCTGCGGTGAAATCGGGCTCTCCGGAGAAATTAGACCTGTGAATCGGGTGGAAAAACGAATCTCCGAAGCGGAGAAACTCGGATTCAAAACCATCTTTGTCTCTTTCTTTCACGAAAAGGATTCAATTTCTCAAAAATCGGGAATACGGATTATCCCAATCAGACACATTCGTGAAATGTTAACCAAGATGTTCGGTTAATGCCTCTTAGTCGTTGATAATCTCCATCAACTCATCAAGATTTGGAGAGAGAATGACTTCAATTCTTCGGTTCTTGGATTTATCTGATGGATCAACGGGGTTGTACTGACTTCTGCCTGCTGCCGTGAGTAGCGCAGGATCTAACTGAGAATTAGCTGTCATTATTGAAATAACGGAAGTCGCTCTTAAAACGCTAAGGTCCCAGTTGTTTCTGGGATAAGTCGTTCGGTTAAACTCATCTGTGTCTGTATGACCTTCTACCACTATTTCCAAATCATTCCGTCCCTCTAAAGCCCTGGCCAAATCTATAATTGCTTCTTTTCCCTTTTTGTCAACATCTGTCTTTCCCGTTTCAAATAAAAGCTCAGCTTCCATACTCACATAAACACGGCCGTTCCTCTTTTCAACGGTGAGTCCTTTTCCCTCAAATCCCAACAGGGCTTCCGCCACACTTTGGCGCAATGCATTCATTACCGAATCTTTTTCGCTAATCTTAGATCTCAAATCATTCAACTTTTTTTCGCGCTCTTGGAGTTCCATCTCCTTCTCGTTAAGAGCTGTTTCAAGGTCGTTCAGAGCATCTTCCTTTTCTTGGAGACTAAGCCTTATGGTCTCCAATTCGGCCATCAGAGTTTGTTTTTCGGCCTCTGTACCTTCGCGAAGAGTTGCCGTTTTAGTAAGGAGTTGATCATTTAATGCATTGATCTTATCATACTGCTTTCTCAGTATTCTGAGGCTGTTCCCTAATACCGCCGTATCCGATTTTAGGGCGTTTATTTTTCTATCAGCAACGGCGAGTTTAGAGTCAAATTCATTTGCCTGGGTAGATAACTCTTGATTTTTCCGCTTTAATTCTTCATTTTCCAATTCACAAGCATCCTTTTTGGAGCTTACTTCCATGAATTTTCTGTTGGGTACACAAGAAGAAATGGATACCAGGATTAGAAGGACAAAGCCAAAGGAGATGTACGAACGTGACATTTTTAAGCGTTTAAGTAACGAATAAGGGTCTCACAAATTTCTTACCAATACAGAAGCAGAGCCCAATGACGTTGAACTTTTATTCACGAAATGAGTATGAATACTTATGGACCGATTGAGTAAGGATTGGATCATAGAGCCCGTTTTTGACTATGAGTACAAAACGTATCAGGCTCTTGGGTACTTGCACAGGGTATCCGAAAAGTTTGATAATGGCTTTCTATTTCCCTATCTAACAGAGCTAAAGTGGCACTGTGACCAACTTGATGAATATCGAAAAGCCGCGCTGAAATTTGAGGGTTCGATTAGAACGGAACTTCTGGGATTAAACCTGGAAGAATATAGATTGATCCGCAAAAAATTCAATAAGAATGAGGCGCTGGAAATGGTTCATCGACTCCTTGAATTTGCCGGTTCAAGATTCATCACTGTTTACAACCATGGATTAGAAGAAAAACGAAATATCCTATCGCATGTAAACATAAGCCCCGTGGGGTTGCTTTATCCAAAACGCGGAAATACAGGATTGTTCTTTATCGAAGGCCAACCTTCGACACGGGTTTATGAATACACCTATCGTTTTGTTCAACGTCCAAATCAAGACGAGGCTTATAAAGATGTAATGACCACTTTTCTTGGGGAGGTAGATTTAGGAATGTTTCCCAATTATAGTGATCTCAAGCTCGAATATATCCGCAAGAGCAACCACCGAGGAGATGTTAATACCTATTTGGTTGAAACGGATATTGAGCTACCTGCCTTTGAAACTCTAGTGCCTATGGTTAAAGAGTTTTTGCTAAGACAACGGTAGTCAGTTTGCAAAATAAACCCTGGTTAAATCCAGTTCTCCCATCGGACTATAGGAGAGGTTCTCCACTCGATTGCTTAATAACCAAACCCACTGTTCGTAATAGAGAGGAGCAACTGCCGCTTCTTGCATCATGACACTGTCAGCTTCACGAAGAAGTTCCAAACGCTCAGTTTGATCACCCTCTCTCATTGACAATTCAAAAAACCCATCAAACGTATCGTTTTTGAATCTTACTGTATTCAAATAGGAAGCCTTCACGGAATCATCAGGAACCAGCTTTCCATAAAATAGCCGAAGAAAATTTTCAGGGTCGGGATAATCGGCAATCCAGCCATCTCGCCAAATTGCTACTGTGCCATTTTCAATTTCCTCATAGTGCTTATCACGCGGGAGTATGGAAAGTTCCACCGTAAGTCCAAGGCTCTCAAACAACATGTCTTGGATCGCCTCAGCTACTTCCAAAGCCGTAGGATTTCCATCATTGATTTGGACCGTCAAAACGGGAAAGTCCTTAAGGTCTTCGTATCCGGCTTCTTTTAATAGTTGGGCAGCTTTCTCAGGGTTAAATTCATAACCGGCGATCTTTTCAGAATTATAACCAGGGGTAGAAGGAGGTACAAAACCGAATATCGCCGGTTCACCGAATCCATCCAAAACGCTATCGGCCAAGAATTCTCTATCTATTGCAAAATTGATAGCTCGCCTAACATTCGCATTGTCAAAGGGCTTGGTTCTATGTTGGAAGCCATAATATTCAACTCTCATTCCAGGGATAGTCAAAACCTCGTAATTGGTATTTCCCTTCGATGACCTTTCTTGTAATCTCTTGATTTTATTTCGAGGCAATCTAAATATCATGTCGAGATTTCCACTTAGAAATTCATCGAGTTGTTGGTTCTCATCTTCAATGAAATTACATCTGACTGCATCCAAATATGGCAGCGCATTTCCTGCACTATCTGCTTTATGATAGTGCTCGTTTCGCTCAAGAATCACAACTTCATTCATCTTGATTGTCCTCGCTTTGAAAGGTCCAGTGCCAACACACCATGAATTTATATCTCCGCTGTAATCGTAAAGTTCTCTTGGAAATATCCAACAACAAGGATGAGTGAGAACAGCAAGAAAATTCGGGGTAGCCTGGACCAATTCAATTTCAAGTGTTTTTTCGTCTATTACTCTGAGACCTTCCGGCAGATCAGGAGTAAATTCTTTATTAACCAGTGCGTTATAATGCTCTGAGGCCCCCTTAATCAAGTCTAAGACATATGGGTACATCGCATTATTCTCTGATGGCTCGCATAATTTTTTAAAACAGTACACTACATCTGATGCCATTACCTCTCGGCCCATCCCGTCTTTAAAAACCTGATCATCATGAAAAAATACACCCTCCTTTAATTTGAAGGTGTATATCAACCCGTCATCACTAATCGAATACGATTCGGCTAATTCAGGTCGAATTGAATTCGCCTTTTCATCTAAGGAAAGCAGCCCTTCATAAACTTGATTCATCAAATTGAAGGCGTCAGCATCTACCAGATTATGAGGGAAAATGCTCAGAATATCATCTGAAAGACTCATTTTATATAGCCCTCCGCTTTTAGCACCGTCTATTTTCTCATTCTTCTCTCTACTCTCTGTGGAAGAATCGCAGGCACTCAATCCAAAAATCAGCACTGAGATAGCCATTAATACCTTGAAAAAATTATTCATCTGTTTCCAATTCTAAAGTTACCGGACAGTGATCGCTGTGATTGACATCTGCAAGGATATCGGCATTCTTAATGGCCCTTGATAATGGATCAGACACCATATTGTAGTCTATACGCCAACCCAAATTCTTTTTTCTCGCATTAAATCGATATGTCCACCAGGAGTATCTTCCTTCTACATCACCATGAATGAGTCGAAAAGAATCTTTAAACCCTGATTCAAGGAACGAAGAAACCCATTCTCTCTCTTCGGGAAGGAAACCACTTGATTTTTTATTGGAAACAGGGTTGTGAATATCTATTGGTCTATGACAAATATTGTAATCTCCCCCAATCACCAATTTCTCTCGGGTTTGCATTAAATTCTCCACGAAAAGACTAAAGTCTTCCAAAAATTCCATTTTGAACTGCTGCCTTTGTTCACCACTACTTCCGGAAGGAAAATAGGTGCTTAGTACAGATACATCTCCAAAATCAACACGCAGTACTCTTCCTTCTCTATCATACTTTTCAACTCCGCATCCTACGACAACGTTGTCGGGTTCTTCCTTTGTCAATATGGCTACCCCCGAATAACCCGGTTTTTCTGCACTATGAAAAAATGAGTGAAAACCCATTTTTTTAAGTTCTCCCCTATCAATTTGATCGGGCTTAGCTTTGGTTTCTTGTATTAATACAACATCGGGATTCTCAATGGCCAACCAGTCATATAATCCTTTTTTCGTGGCCGCACGAATTCCGTTCACATTGTATGATATAATTTTAAGCTTCAAATTACGTATAGTTAAGAACCCACGCGGGTTGATCGATGTTTTTCAAGGCGCCCAAAGTTAAGAGAATCCATACATTCTTAATTCCGAGAAGGCCAAAGAAAGTTGTGATGGGAATGTTGATGGCAATGTGTTTCACATTGATCATTAAGGACGGTAGTGCCCAAGATTCCCAGAGCCTGAAAGAGAAATTTTTTATTGCGCTAGATGACACCATTCGGCTCGACACTCTGAGCATTGCACCCTCTACTTTCGAAATACGTCAAAACAGGGCATTAGTAGCAGATTCACTCTATCATTTCTTACCTGCCAAAGCTATCTTGGTTCCCAGAGCTGGTTTTCCACAAGACTCAGTCAACATAAAATATCGCACGCTATCTATTGACCTAACAAAACAATACTCCAGAAGGTCGACAAGCATTATAAGAGAAGGTGAGGACTACTACAATGACCCTTACACATTTCGACCGGAAACTAACACGCGGACAGTTTTCGGTTCAACCCGCCTCAATAAAACGGGGAGCATCTCTCGAGGTCTTGGTTTTGGGAATAATCAAGACTTGACGGTAAACAGCACATTGAGCTTGCAGCTAAGTGGGAAAATTACGGATGACATCAGTGTATTAGCTTCGGTAACGGACGATAACATACCTATTCAACCAGAGGGAAATACGGCTCAACTTCAGGAATTTGATCAGGTGTATATCAAGCTTTATGATGCTAAGAGTAGTCTTACTGCCGGAGATTTCATCATAAGACGCCCCATTGGTTATTTCTCCACTTACTTCAAAAGAGCTCAAGGGGCATCGTTTGAAACGAGACAAAAACTGGGTGCAGGAAAATATACCCTCTTTACTCAAACGAGTGCTGCCTTATCTCGCGGAAAATTTGCGCGGAATATACTCCAAGGAAGCGAAGGAAATCAAGGCCCTTACAGACTTCGCGGAAATGAAAATGAAACTTTTATCATCGTTCTTGCAGGAACTGAACGGGTATTTATTGATGGGCAAGAAATGCAACGGGGTCAACAGAACGATTACATTATCGATTACAATACCGCCGAAATCACATTTACCGCTAAGCAGCTCATAAACAAGGATAAGCGTATCGCGGTGGAATTTCAATATACCGACGCCAACTATACACGAAGTTTGATTCAAACATCCACTGGAATCGAAAGTGAAAAGGCCCGGTTCTATGTAAATTTCTACAGTGAACAAGATGCCAAAAATCAACCCTTACAGCAAGACTTAACCGATGATGACCGAAGAATTCTGGATGCCGCCGGAGATGACCTTGGATCGGCAAATGCTCCGGGATTCACGGCCGTTTCTGAATTTAGTAATGACCGAATTCTGTACACGCTTGTTGACAGCTTGGGATATGACTCCATATTTGTCCGAGTAAATCAAGAAACGTCACCTCTATTCACAGTGAACTTCAGTGAAGTTGGGCAAGGAAATGGTGATTACATTCAAGAAGGGTTCGACGCTTCCGGCAGAATATTCCTATGGGTGGCGCCCGATACAGTTGGTGGTCAAATTGTAAGAAATGGGGAGTATGCTCCCATTAGAAGGCTTGTAGCACCCCAGAAGAACCAACTACTCATGGTGGGTGCGGAGCTGAAACCAACAGCGAAAACCAATGCTATGGTGGAAGTTGGTTTTTCAAACGATGATCTCAATACATTTTCGGATTTGGGCAATGATGACAACTTCAGTATGGCCCTTATGGCAAAACTTGAACATAGTCAATCCTTGTCACAAAAACCGAATGCCGTAGAATTAGTCGGATCGGTAATGGTAGAATCGAGAGGAGAAAACTTTCAACCCATTGAACCTTACAGATCAGTAGAATTCAGGCGAAACTGGAATTTGAACGACAGCCTTGAATCAAATCCACAAACTATAGCAACAGGTGGTCTTGGCCTTAGGAAAAAGAACCAATTCGACATTCAGTATTCACTGGATCGTTTTGATGCCGGATCGGAATACCGCGCATTGAAAAACAACCTAAATGCCGATTGGGATCTGGATGGGCTTAAAGGATGGTTCATCGGTAGTATTTTGACAACAGAAGGCGCAATTAAATCAAGATTCACTCGCCATAAAGCAATGATAGAAAAGGATTTGTGGGTAACGACTATTGGATTCACCGACGAAAGGGAAGACAATAATCAATTCATGCCGGGTACGGATTCTTTGTCAAATGAAGCCTACAGATTTTACGATTGGCAGTTCTATCTGACTGATATGGATTCTTCGAGTCTTGATTATAGAATTTTTTATAGAGAAAGAACCGATTTCGCATCTGCCTTAAACGATTACAGCGAAAGTACTCATGCCATTCACTATGGAGCAGAACTTGGATTACTGGGCAATCCGAGAAATACGATCAAAGCCTTAATATCTAACCGTGTTTTAGAAATCTCAGATCCCGAGCTAACCGAGCAAGAACCTGAAAGAACTTTATTACTTAGGCTCGAACACGCAGGGAGGTTCTTAAAGAATACGGTTGTAACAAATACCTATTACGAAATTGGATCAGGATTGGAGCGCCGGCAAGAGTTTATCTATATTCTCGACCCTACAGGCCAGGGACCATACACTTGGATAGACTACAATAACAATGGAATAAAAGAACTTAACGAATTTGAATTAGCCCGCCCTGAAGATGGGGAGCGTTACATTAGGGTTTTTACACCAACGGATACATATGAAAGAGCTTATTCGAATCAGTTTTCACAAACGTTGAATCTAAACCCCGCAGGAATATGGACGAATCAAGAGGGAATCAAGAAAATCCTGTCAAAGTTCAGTAATCAAACCGCCTTTCGAATACAGCGTAAAACAAGGCAAGAAGATGGTGTAAATCGATTCAATCCCTTTGCTGAATCTATAGGTGACGAGGACTTAATTTCTCAGTCTTCAAGTATTCGAAATACTTTCTTTTTTAACCGAACATCATCAAAATTTGGAGCCGACTTTACTTATAGCAATCTAACCAGTAAGAACCCACTCACCACAGGCTTCGAAGAAAGAGAAAACAGGGCGCAAATATGGCGTCTACGATATAACATCACCTCCGAATACGGCATCATTCTAGAGCAGGAATTTGGCAGGAGGGTTAGTGCATCAGATATAATAGATGGCCGCAACTTTGACATCGACTACTTGCGTCTTAAACCCACTTTTTCCTACCAGCCGTCAACAGAGTTTCGAGTGAACCTATCGGGAGCTTTCTCCCAAAAAGAAAATGATCCCTTACTCGGTGGTGAAACGGCTGAATTAGTTGATTTTGGCGCTGATATCAGGATGAGCAAAATCGAAAAAGGAACTTATTTCGGGACAATTAATCTTATCAATATTGATTATTCCGGAGTAACCAATAATAGTCTGGCTTACGAGATGTTAGACGGATTGCAAAACGGTAGGAATATTACTTGGTCGGCCGGGGTACAAAGAAATCTGGGAAAGAATTTACAACTCAGTCTTTCATACAATGGGAGGAAATCCGAAGAGGTACGATCAATTCATACAGGAAATGTCCAGGTAAGGGCATTTTTCTGATCATTTCAAATCAAAATCAGCTTTGCCTATCAAGGCTCCTGCTTCGTACATTTCTACTATGTAGTTGCCCACTGTTAATTCCTGTTGTTCAGGAATATTGAAAAAGACACAAAGATCCAATGGTTCATTGTTGTAATCAAATGTTCGCTTAACACTGTATTTACCACTGACGCCTTCAAATTCAAACCGCATGTCATCAGATCTTTCAGGTTGAAGAACAACGCCGTCTTGAGAAATGATCCTTAAGTAAACCGTCTTTTTGCCTTTTTGAGAAATTCTGTTCTCACCGATCTTCACACAAGTTCTGATAATTTCAGTCTTATTTGCACGATTCACCTCCTTCTGGGTTCCGTTATTTCTCATTCTCAATCCTACTGCACTCATGTCAGTGGTTTGCAATATCGAACCCGTTGCGACAATACCTTCAAGGTTTTCCTTGGTATCTTCTAGTTCCTTTGTTCTCGTTTTTGCTTCAATCAGTTCTTCTGCCAAGAATTCATTGTCACGAATAAGATCTTGATTCATGGTATTTAGGGAGTCTATTGTCACTAAATATCCTTTCATTATCTCTCGTAAGGTAGCCGCTTCCTTTTTTAGTTTGGAAATGATGTAAGCATCATCTTTATGCTTATCAATCTCTTTTAACATCTCTCTTATCTGGTCTTGCTGTGCCGTAATCTCAGCGGTCAACTGCTCATTCTGTACCGTAACCGTATCGTATTGAATCAGCATGTCCTGAAGGTCGTTTTCAAGCTGAAGTTTTTCTACTTCCAACCCTGAAATTGCTTCTTCTTTCACTTCCACAGACTGTGACTTGGTGATGACAAGTATTCCAAGAATCACTGTTGCCAGCCCCAAGATGATCACCATAATCAATAATCCCCTGTTTTTCGAATCAGTTGGTTGTGTCATGTTTCTAACGCTTTGTGCAGATTGAAAGGAATTTTTCGTAAAATTAATGGTATGAGACGATGGACCAAATGGCCCTCCCGACTAAAATACAATTTTGGTTGGTTTAAGGATTTGGGCACCTTGTTATTCCCAAAAATATGTGTTTCATGCGCCAAGCCATTGAACGCAAAGGAAGATACAATTTGTATAAGCTGTCTGATAAATCTTCCTAAAACCAACTATCACAGGTTATCGCAGAACCCCGTTTCTGAGCGATTCAAGGGAAGACTTAGGGTGCACGATGCTACATCCTTCCTTTATTTCGCCAAAGGAAACTCAACCAGGTCTTTACTCCATCACTTAAAATACAATGGGCGCCAAGATATAGGAAGAAGGCTAGGAGCCTTATTCGCTAAAGATTTGATGAACGATGGTTATCACCCCGGAGACCTTATAATCCCGTTGCCGCTCCATCACGCAAAACACAGGATAAGGGGATACAATCAATGTGATTCGATTGCCCAAGGGCTTTCAAAATACTTCGGGTCAAAAGTGCGGAATGATATTGTATTCCGAATTTCAAACAATTCTACTCAAACGAAAAAGGGACGATTCGACCGTTGGAAGAATGTGTCAGGGATCTTCTCTGTAAGGGGCGACGAGCAAATTGCAGAGAAACACGTCATCCTTCTGGATGATGTAATCACGACCGGGTCAACATTAGAGTCTTGTGGTCAATCAATTCTGAATGCAGGAGCAGCGAAACTCAGCATACTCACGTTGGCTACAGCCTAATTGATCTATCTTTGCGGGATGTTTCGTGACTATGCCACTACCCTCAAACAAATAAAAGGTGTCACTGAAGGTGAAGAGAACTTAATTGCCAACTTGAGCAATATCGCGGCTATCCTCAAAGAGTTGCCCGGATATTTTTGGGTTGGATTTTACCTGGTAAATGGGGAAGAATTGATTGTCGGACCCTATCAAGGACCTGTTGCATGTTCGCGAATTAAAAAAGGGAAAGGTGTTTGTGGTTATGTGTGGGATTCCAAATCAGGTATTGTCGTGAAGGATGTACATGAATTTCCTGGCCACATTGCTTGTAGTCCAATATCAAAATCTGAAGTCGTTGTCCCCGTTTTTAATACTCATGGCGAGGTAATGATGGTTTTAGATGTTGACAGTGCTGAAATTGCAGATTTTGATGAAAAGGATAAGGCTGCCCTGGAAAAGGTCGCAAATCATATTACTGAACTGATGGCTTAATGCTGAAAAATCCAGGTGTACTTCTCATAGTTGTTCTTTCTCTGGCATGCGCCAGGCAAAACTCTCCCACCGGTGGAGAAAAGGATGTGACTCCACCTATGGTTTTGCAATATGATCCACCCGTTTTTACAACCGGTTTCTCTGAAAATCGTTTCGAACTGGAATTCGATGAATACATTCAGGTTAAAAATCTCTCCGAACAACTAATTATCTCTCCGCCACTATCAAAACCACCTGAATATACCCTTCGAGGAAAAAAACTAATCATTGAGTGGGAAGACACGCTCAAAGAAAACACTACTTACCAATTCAATTTTGGGTCATCCGTTGCCGACATTACCGAGTCGAACGCAAATACCGACCTCCTTTATGTTTTTAGTACCGGTTCGTTTATTGATTCACTCGCAGTGAAAGGACGTTTTCAAATGGCGCAGGATAATATCCCCATAGAAGGGGCGGCGGTGATGCTATACAGGAATACTGAAGATAGTCTTCCTTTAACCACTAATCCTGATTTTTTTGCTCTCACTAACGCTAATGGTGAGTTTTATTTGAGGTATCTGCCCGAGGGAGAATTCAAACTATTCGTAATAACGGAAGAGTCTTCAAACTATCGCTATGATGGTCCACCTGAAAGAATAGGGTTTCTCGAAGGGACTGTTCCCTCAGCAATTTCTGATTCGACCTTGAACGAATGGCTAATCGCAGGTTTTATGGAAGATGATACCACTCAATATGTGAGCTCTCGGGAGTCCTTTGATTATGGATTTTATTCAGTGAGTTTCAATCTTCCGGTTGAAGATCCTCAAATTAAGTTCATTGAGCCTGAGACCCAAAGAGAGTTCGTTTCATTCAATTACCTCAATGAAGAAGGTGATACTCTAAAAAGCTGGCTTACCCAAACAGGAGAAGGCTTTGAAGAAATTGAGGAAATTGATGTTCTTCTTTATGACGGAAGGAGCTTCTACGATACCTCGGCATGGTATCCTGAAATCGATCCTAAATTTCGACAGAAACCAGATTTAAAAGTCTCTTCAAACCTTGAACGGAACTCCCTCGGCAGGTACGATGATGTCATGCTCAGCTTTTCGAATCCGATTGCTGATTTCGATACCTCCTATATTACTCTGTTGGAAGACAGCATCCCAATAAAACCCGAAGAAATTCGCGAGTCACTAAGTAATTTGAACCTATTCTTCTTGTTTGATGCCAAATCAGATTCAAGGTATCAACTCATCTTGGATGAAGGAGCTGTAGTCGATGTCTTTGGGGTTTATAACGACAGCATTGATTTCAATTTCAGTTTAGAAGATGCTGAATACTATGGAAACGTCACGGTTTTTCTGAACGATAGTTTATTGCCTACAGAGGAGAACCCGATCTATGAGTTCTCAACTGAGAGCGGTAAAGTTCTTAGCTCAGGTCGGTTGAATGAAAGCAACGAACTTGTTTTCGAGAATCTCAATCCGGGTAAATATGAGTTCCAAATTACCCTTGATCGAAATGGAAACGGAAAATGGGATACAGGGAACTACGAACTAATGGTTCAACCCGAGAGACGAATTCTCTACTCAGAACCAATTGAAGTAAGATCAAATTGGGACCTTGAAGTCAAATGGACCCCAGTTCCCGAAGTTTACTCGGGAATGGTAAAATGATCCGCGTCTAAAGCAACGGGAAACTTCTCCCTATAGGCTTGCAGAGGCTCAAGAGCAGTCTCCGAATATATCCAACCTTCTTCCTCGTTATCTATCTCTGTTATAGGCTGCCCTTTGGGATCGATGACGATCGAGTGACCTGAATAAGGTATTTCATTTCCATCTATACCTACCCTATTTACTCCAACTACGTAACACTGGTTTTCAATTGCCCTGGCTTTCAGCAACGTGTCCCATGCTGAAACTCTCACTTGAGGCCAATTGGCAACGTAGATCTGAAGGTCAACCGTATTCGACCTAGACCAGACGGGAAACCTCAAATCATAACAAACGCGGGGCATGATATTCCATCCTTTAAATGACATTCTCACATCTTGCTTGCCCGGAGCATACACATCATTTTCTTTAGCCATCCGAAACAGGTGGCGTTTGTCATATGTGTTTTTCCATTTGCCTGATTCGACCCAAAAAAATCTATTGAAGTAGCTCTCCCCTTCCTTTATAGCCAGGCTGCCGCAAATGGCTAGATCATGTTTTTGAGAGATTTCAATTATCCCCTGTTTAACTTCTTCTGCATTGGCTGCCGAAACTCTTTGGGGATTCATGGTAAATCCACTCGAGAACATCTCAGGCAGAATCACTATGTCAACTCCCTCCTTAAGATTTGCCATGTTCTGCTCAAGTATGGCCAAGTTGTCCTTGGGCGACTCCCAGATAATCGAATGCTGGTAAAGGGCAAGTTGTAGGCGATTTGACATGATCACAATTCTCGCAATAGTTTTGCCGCTTTTTCTAAAGTTGAATCTGATTTAGCAAAGCAAAACCTGAGAGCGAATTGCTCTAATGGCTGATGATAAAAAACCGAAACGGGGATGGATGCCACACCGTGATCTTTTGTCAGAATCTCAGCATACTTCACTTCTTTCTCCTTGCTGATCTTTGAATAGTTCAAGAGCTGAAAATAGGTTCCGGATGATGGAGAAAAACTGAATGAAGACTCCCCAATTAAATCCAAGAAAAGATCCCTTTTATGCTGATACAGGTCTGGGATTCCCGTATAGTTATGTGAATCGCTTAAATACTCAGCCACCGCATATTGCATCGGCGCGTTAACACAAAAAACCAGAAACTGATGAACCTTCCTGAACTCAGACATCAGATTTTCAGGACCATAAATGTATCCTAACTTCCAACCGGTAACATGAAATGTTTTCCCAAAACTTGCCACGATCAGTGATCTTTTTGCCAAATCAGGGAAACGCGCAGCACTGTGATGTTTTGCCCCATCAAAAACAATATGCTCATATACCTCATCGCTCAAAACCAAAGCATCACTGTTTTTGGCGAGCTTCTCCAACTCCTTCATATCGTTCTCGCTCCAAATTGTTCCTGTAGGATTGTGAGGAGTATTGATAATTATGAGTTTAGTCTTTCTGGTAACTACCTTTTTTACATCATCCCAGTTCACCTTATAATCAGGACCCTTCAGTTGAATATAAACGGGCTTGCCGTGATTTAATATTATAGGTGGAACATAGCAGTCGTAAGCAGGGGTAAAGATTATTACTTCATCTTCTTCTCTTACCAAAGCCGTTATGGCGGTGTAGATTGCCTGCGTTGCTCCTGCCGTTACGGTGATTTCTTTATCAGGGTCATATTTTGCCCCGTATGTCTTCTCAATTTTGCTGGCAATCGCCTCTCTTAGTTCAGGAGCACCCGCCATCGGAGCATACTGATTCTTTCCATCTCTCATGTATTTAGTAACTAAATCCAGGAGAACGGGGTCAACGTCAAAATCAGGAAAGCCTTGGGATAGGTTGATAGCTCCATGATCCTGAGCCATTTTGCTCATCACAGTGAAAATGGTGGTCCCTACCTTCGGTAATTTTGAGGAGATGTTAACGGGAGATTTCATAGCCGGGGTTTGAAACGGGCGAACAAAAGTAGCAAACGGCTTGAATTAGTTGGAAAGAATTCCGGCAACTACACAGGCAAGTTTAAAAGTTTCAGTTTCTCCTGCCGGATTGAATATTTCAACAAGAACCACATGTGGTCCAACTCTAGCTTTGGAGCGATCTTCAGTTGTCCCATCCCACGAAATGGTACCTGTGGTCCCAAGCAAAAGATTATTTGTTAACTGTCGTATTAATCTGCCACGCCTATCGTAAATTCCTATGGTGGCCAAATAGTCAGGTTGGTCAAGGGTATAATTAATGAGCAAAATGTCTTCGAACCCGTCGTTATCGGGTGAAAAAACCTCGTTTTGTAACTCGAAACTAGCCGATGCCCTGCCTTCCTGCAAAAACTGAGAGTTGACATATCCCGGAGTGGCAAAACCAACACGTTCAGAAGCTGAAGACCAGTTGCCCTCATCGTTTGAGGCCCTGGTATAACTAACTCTCTCTAAACTTACGCCATCGAAGCTGTTCAGCAAAGGGAAGTGATAATCCTCGAGATAATCAAATCGATCAATTTCATTCTCAAGGGAATCTCCGAGAATAACCGATCCTTCACCATTATTGAAAGATGGCAGTGATTCCATTTCAAAGAAATTGTCGGGATAAGCCGCAGAACGGGGATATTCTAAAGTGATGTTCGAAGGATCATCGGTTAAGACCAAATGTTGTCCGGGAAAGATAATTAATGGGTCCTCGCTAATAATCCTGGTTGTAAGTGCAGCATTTTGTAAAACCCAGTTTTGAAGACCAATATTTTTAGATGAAGCATTATAGATCTCTACGAAATCTCGCCCACCTGTTCTTGGATTGAATAATACCTCGTTTATCACCAACTCTCCCGGAAGACCAGGTTCAGGCACCGCAAATAAAAATTCCTGACCCGAGAGAAGCGGGTTTCCCGTACAATCGGTTATTCCATCTATACTGAATTGATAAGCAATCCCAATTTCAGGCTGTTGAGTTAATTCTATAAGGATAGAAGAGTAGTTCGGTGCTTGGTTTAAGATTACCCCAACACTCAATGGAGGGACGATATCAACCTGTAAATTGAAAATTGATAAACTGTCTATCACCTCAGAAAAGCGAACTTCGATGAAGTCTTGATTCCTGAGAAATACCGCGGTAATTTCAGGTGCGGTTTCATCAGATTCATCGTTGAATACGCTATTCTGTCCTCCAGGAGTCCCACCTTGCTCAGCATCACTCGCAATCCAGTTATCTCCTCCTCTACATGGCTCTGATAAGTTTATTCTTTCCAAGCTGTAACCTCCATCCGCTTTATCAGCATCACGATACCAATCTTCGCTGTATTCTACTCGATCAATTCTCTCTCCTTCAGGGTTTCTAAGGTCAAGTTCTCGACCTCCATTCGTGAGAAAAGTAGCACTCATCTCTTCCAGAAATATTACATCGGGTGAGGTGAGAAATGCGATCTGATTACTTATAGAGGCAAAATATCGGTACTCTCCCGGAGCCATTACCAGCTCAATATTAAAAGTGACGCCTGACAGTGTTGATCCAGAGAGGTTAATGGCCGTGTTTGATGCATTGAAGAGCTCGAAGTATTCGCCTTCAGGTAAGCCAACGGTTGGTGAAGGATCAGCCATGATTTCAGTAATGAGAAGATCGCCCTGAGAAGGCGGAACTCCAAGCAGAATATTTGTCTCAATTAAAGGTGCTACATTCCCTTCACAATCTGATATACCCTCAATCTGAACGTTGTATTCCACCCCAATATCCAAAGGAGCGTCAAGTTGAACTAGTATTTCTGTATCAATGGTTTGAAATAATCCAGAAACACCAATTTCAGGAACAAGTGTGACAGTCGCCATTTGGGCTGCATCGTCATCCAAGGGTTCACTAAAAGTCAGTAGTATTTGATCTTGTTGGGGTGAACCAATAGAAGCCAAAATTGGGGCTGTCTGGTCAGGAGTGTTGTCAAATACACTGTTCTGCGAGCCTGGAGTTCCTCCCGCGGGAGCAGAAGCCGCAATCCAATTAAATTCACCACTACAAGCCGCAACGGGATTGATCAATTCCAACGAATAGCCACCATCATCCTTATCAGGATCTCCATACCATTCATCGCTGTACTCGACAAAATCGAGCTGATCTCCTTCTCCATTCTGTAGAATCAACTCTCTGCCTCCATTAGTGAGAAATGAGGTGCTCATATCAATAAGCAAAACCTCATCAAAACCAGTCCAGAGAGCTTCATTCGAAACAGAAGCTACCGCCAAATAAGACAGGGGTTCTATGATAACAGATTCCTCAAAAATCACTTCACTCACAGATACTCCAATTAACTCAAGTGTTTTATCTGACTTATTAAATAGTTCGAAATACTCAGATTCGGGTAGGCCAACTCCCGGAGTTGGATCCGCCATAATTTCGCTGATAATAAGATCCCCGGGGAGGGGCGTTTCTCCAATTAGAATATTTGCGGCACCATCGATTAGAATATTCCCCTCACAATCTGATACTCCTGAAATGGTAAGCGCGTAATTCACTCCTGTCTCTAAAGCTTCATTAAGAGCGATTAAAATTCCATTTGGTTGAGATAATTCTGTAGAGAATACGGTAATGCCCTGATCAATTGTAATTAGGGCGTCTTGAATTGACGCTTCATCCAATGGTTCGTTAAAAAGGACAAGAAGAGTACTCGGGTTTAGAACTACGACAGAAGAAATTGAGGGGGCTTGAACATCCGGACTGTTGTCCAATATACTATTCGTCTCCCCGGGTGTCCCTCCATTTGGAGAGTTGGATGCTGACCAGTTATCCTCCCCGCTACAAGCTAGTGTCGGATTGATTCTTTCCATTGAATATCCTCCGTCATCTTTATCGGGGTCATTATACCAATCGTTCGTATACACCACGATGTCCAAAACTTCGCCTTCATTATCTCGGAGCGTAAGGCTATCTCCTGCATTTGACAAAGCGGTAAAAGATGAAATTCCCAAAACCTGACCAAAAGGATCGAAACTCGAAGCGTCTCCTTCATCACAAAGTATCAAAAAGCCCCCGGGAGGTAGAACTGCAGACTCGAGAAAACGCTCCGTGGTAGTGTTCACCAAAACCCAGTTTTCCGTGTCAAAAAATTCATCGCTAAGGTTATGGATTTCAACAAACTCGGCTTCCGGAAGAGCAACAGGAGGATTAGGGTCGGGAAATAGCTCATTGAAAATCACATCTCCCGGAGATGGGTTGGACGGAACGAAATAAGTGAATTCAATAGTTCCATTGGTGATAGGATTACCTGCCAAGTCGGATACGCCATTAACACTTAATTCATAGGTCGAACCATTATCCAAGGGCGCGGACAGGGTCAGCAAAACGGTATTTGAAGACTCCAAGGACACTGCAGTTGGATTGCCAATGCCATCACTTATGGAATAGTTGGTGGCAAGCTCAGCTGAAACAGCCTCCAAAGCTTCGCTAAACACAACTTCGATTTGTGTATCAGAAATTGCGCTGGCGTCTGCTAACTGAGGCGGTGTCTCATCCACGGGAATCGGTGCGATGGAGAAGTCGTCAAAGAAGTGGTTGTTCACTACTGAAGCCGCAGAAGACTGCTCAATTCTTACGCCAAAGAATTGCGTTTCAGTGTGATCATTATCCAAAACAGTCCCTGCCGGGAGGAAGGTTCCCGTGTTGTCTTCATCAAGTTCTAAAGACCAGTTACCCTCTGACGTTCGAGTCATTTTGACCCGGTAAACATTGTTTGAGGAACCTAGCTGGCCGTCAGGCCCATCAATAATGATGCTCACGCTCCCTCCTGAGATTTTGTAGAATGAAATTTCATCTTCCGTATCACCAAACCGAATAAAATATCCATCACTCACCGACGTTAAATCAGGGACATCGGCAACCAAGTAGACATCAACAAAGTTTGCTCCGCTTGTGGCGAAATCGAGATTGATCCAAAAATTCCATTCGGTATCATCGATGAGCGCATTCGGTGTGCTGAGAAAATAATCTGCCGCATCGGGGCTATTACTTCTCAATACTAGGTTGTCAATGGTAAACAGCTCTTGATTTCCTGACCAGGTAGGATTGACGGTAAAATCCCCATCTGAAAAATCATCAACAACCTGCGCCGAAAGTGATACCGATAGGGCAATTGAAAGAATTAAAATCAGATACTTCTGGAAGGAAAACATAGCACAAGGATGCGCTTTAAATATAGTATTTTTGAATGCACTTAATTTAAACTAGAGATTATGAAGGTAGCCGTAGTCGGTGCAACCGGAATGGTTGGAAGAGTGATGATGGAAGTCTTAACCGAGCGCAATTATCCCGTTTCGGAATTGATACCTGTTGCATCAGAAAAGAGTGTCGGAAAAAAAATCACCTTCAGGGGCAATGACTACACAGTAGTTTCAATGGAAGAAGCCCTGCGAAAGAAGCCTGAAATAGCGTTGTTTTCAGCTGGGGGAAGCACTAGTTTGACTTATGCCCCCCGATTTGCTTCCATCGGTTGCAGAGTTATTGACAATTCTTCTGCTTGGAGAATGTCGGCTCATCATAAGCTGGTGGTTCCCGAAATAAATGGGCACGAGTTAAGTGACGAAGACATGATAATTGCCAATCCGAATTGCTCGACGATTCAGTTGGTCATGGTTCTCAATCCCCTTCATAAAAAATACGACATCAACCGGGTAGTCGTTTCAACCTATCAATCGATTACAGGGACGGGGAAACAGGCTGTCCAACAGCTAGAAAGAGAGAGAAATGGAGAAAATGGTACGATGGTTTATCCTTACCCAATCGACATGAACTGCTTACCCCATTGCGACGACTTTGAATTGGAAGGATATACGAAAGAAGAGATGAAACTAACCCGAGAGACCAAGAAGATTATTGGAGATCCCTCTATTGAAGTCACTGCTACAGCGGTGCGAGTTCCTGTGGTTGGCGGTCATTCTGAATCGGTCAATATATCGTTCAGTCATGAGTTTGAGCTTAAGGACATCAGAAAGATTCTGCACGAAACTCCCGGGGTTGTGATACAAGACAATCCGGACGTAAATCAATATCCTATGCCGCGTTATGCCGAAGGAAAGGACGATGTATTCGTGGGCAGAATCCGGAGAGATTTCAGCTTTTCAAAAAGCTTAAATCTTTGGATAGTCTCAGACAATCTAAGGAAAGGCGCGGCTACAAATGCGGTTCAAATTGCCGAATTATTCGCGAAAGAAGCCGTTGTCTAAATTTAATTGATGAATCGATTTCGACCTGCCTGTTTGATATTGCTCTTCGTCACGTTAAGCTCCGTGGCCATGAGCCAAACTCGTGTGTTTCGTGGCAATGCCAATTACATTACAGATCAAGTTCTGCACGTAACGAACAATCGCATTTTTCCAGGTTACAGTATGAACTTTACCGAAGTTTTATACACTGTGCTGGGAAATGAAATAATGGTAGGTGGTTCGGGATCGGAATTTGATCTGATTTACACTTTTCGAGAAGGCAAGTTATACAGTGGAAATGCCATGTACAGCGGACAAATAGCCTATACCTTGAGCGAGGATGGCAAAGTGTATAAAGGGAATTCAACCTTCGAACTGGATGTGTTGTACACTGTTAGAAACGGGGTGATTTATGCAGGCAGCAGCACCTTTCCAGGCGATGCAATATATTTCATCGATGGTCCTTTAAGCTCCGCTTACCTCTTCGGTATTCTGCTTAGTCTCGATCTTATTTCCTGATTTCTCATCCTTGAAATACCGTTTTTGATTAATGAGAATCAAGGCCATTCCAATGGTAATGGATGAGTCAGCTATATTAAAAACGGGTCTGAAAAACCTCAATCTATCACCGCCAACACCGGGCACCCATTCGGGCCAATGCGTATCGATTAGTGGGAAGTAAAGCATATCGACAACCTTGCCCTGTAAAAAACTTGCATATCCTCCGGAATCCGGAAAAATCGTTGCGACTTCAGCAGAAAACGGCGGGCTTTCGCTAAAAATCAGACCATAGATCGCGCTGTCAATAATATTTCCTGCAGCACCGGCGAATACCAATGCAACCGATATGATGAGGCCCGGAGAAACTTTCTTTCGAATAATCGAACGGAGGTAAAAACCAATAAAGATTATCGCAACAATTCGAAAGACACTGAGAAGAATTTTACCTGTCTGCCCACCGAATTCCAAACCAAAGGCCATTCCCGGGTTTTCGATAAAATGGATAAAAAACCAGTCTCCAAAAACGGGAATGCTCTCATCCAAATACATGGACGTCTTAACCCAAATTTTTGAGATTTGGTCTATGATCAAGACCGCACCAATGATGAAAAGGGCTTTTTTTCCCAAGAAGAATTATCTCTTGTCTTGATTCAATTTTGCCTCAATACTCAATGTGGCGTGGGGAACCAGCTTAAGGCGCTCTTTGTTGATCAATTTACCTGTAACTCGGCAAATTCCGTAAGTCTTATTCTCGATTCTTCTCAAGGCATTTTCCAAGTGGCTGATGAATTTCTCCTGTCTTGAAGCCAATTGAGCCGTTTCTTCTCTAGACATTGTCTCAGATCCATCTTCCATCATCTTGAAAGTGGATGCAGTATCATTGGTGCTATTGTCAGCATATGACAAGGACTGTTTGAGTTGATTTAGATCTTCTTTTGCGTCTGCCAATTTCTTCTCTATCAACTCTCTGAACTCTTCGAGTTCAGAATCTGAATATCTTGTTCTTTCTTCCGCCATATTATATGGTTGATTAAATTTTTTCTATCGCGATTCTGGTTGTGATGTTTTCGTCAACTTCTACGAGAGTTGGTTCACCCTCACCGTTAAACTCTCTCACAAGGTCCAAAGACCCTGCCAAAGTTTCCGCGCAAATATACTCCAAATTATTCTCAATTGCCCGCTCAATCTCCGATCTACGCTCTATTCTAAGCTTGATCCTATCGGTGACTTCCAAGCCCGAATCCTTTCTCAAATTTTGAATGCGATTAACAAATTCACGGGCTATTCCTTCTTGCTTTAATTCTTCTGAAATAGTAATGTCTAAAGCAACAGTTAGCTCACCATCAGCAGCAACTAGCCACCCTGGAATATCCTTTGCCGTAATATTGACATCCTCAATACCTATTGACACGGTATTTCCATTTATATCGATCTCGAAACTCCCATTCCGTTCTAATTCAGCTATTTCCTCGGCTGAAAATGAATTGATTCGCGCAGCCAAAGTCTTCATGTCCTTGCCGAACTTAGGTCCTAGTTTTTTGAAATCAGGTTTGATCTCTTTGACTAAAACGTTCGAGGCATCTTGCAAATAATCTATCTCCTTCACATTCACCTCGCTTAAAATGATCGGCGCTACATCTTTCAACTGACGCTCAAACGTTGGATCGATAATCGGAACCATAATCTTCTGTAATGGCTGTCTGACTTTGATCTTTTCACCCTTCCTTAGTGCCTGAACTAAGCTGGTCATTCTTTTGGCAATATCCATTCTCCGTTCGAGATCAAGGTCTATCAGGTTCGCATCGGAACTAGGATAAAAAGCCAAGTGAACAGATTCTGCATCAACTCTTCCGGTCACTCTATTGAGATCCTTGAACAAGCGATCCATGAAAAATGGTGCAATAGGCGCAGAAAGAATTGCCACTTTCTCCAAACAAGTGTAGAGTGTTTGATAGGCTGCCAGTTTATCCGTTCCATACTCTCCTTTCCAAAACCTTCTTCGGCACAATCGCACGTACCAGTTGCTCAACTCGTCAGTCACGAAATTCTGAATCAAACGGCCCGCTTTCGTGGGCTCGTAATCTGCAAAGGCTTCATCTACTAAACGGATCGTGGTGTTCAGCCGACTGAGTATCCACCTGTCAATTTCAGGTCTTTCTTCCACAGGAACCTCATCTTCAGAATATTTAAACTCATCGAGATTGGCATAAAGGGCGAAAAAGGCATAGGTATTGTAAAGCGTTCCAAAGAACTTTCTCTTCACCTCCTCAAGGCCTTTCAAATCAAAACGAAGATTATCCCAAGGTTGAGCGTTGGTGATCAAATACCATCTTGTTGCGTCAGGACCATGGTCATCCAATGTTTTGAATGGATCAACTGCATTTCCCAAACGCTTGCTCATTTTGAGGCCGTCTTTATCGAGCACTAAACCATTCGACACAACGGTTTTATAAGCGACTGAATCAAAGCACATGGTCGCGATCGCGTGGAGGGTAAAAAACCACCCTCTGGTTTGATCAACTCCCTCAGCAATAAAGTCTGCAGGGTAAGAACCCGCTTGGTCAACCTTTTCTTTGTTTTCAAAGGGGTAGTGCCACTGAGCATATGGCATACTTCCAGAGTCAAACCATACATCAATCAAATCTTTCTCACGGTGCATTGGCCTTCCGTCGTCGGAAACCAAGATCACTCCATCCATGTGGCTCTTGTGCAAGTCGAACTGATTATAATTCTCGTCCGACATATCCGTCGGATCAAAATCAGATAATGGATTCTTATCCATTAGACCTGCTTGAACTGCTTTATCGCACTCTTCTTTTAATTCTTGTGCACTCCCGATGCATTTCTCGAGATCGCCTTCTTCGGTTCTCCAGATTGGGATAGGAATTCCCCAGAATCGCGAACGTGATAAATTCCAATCGTTGAGGTTCTCAAGCCAATTTCCAAACCGACCTGTTCCCGTAGCAGCGGGCTTCCACTTTATCGTTTGGTTGAGCTCTATCATTCTATCCTTCGCGGCTGTACTCTTGATGAACCAAGAATCCAACGGGTAGTACAAAACAGGCTTATCCGTTCGCCAGCAGTGGGGATAGCTGTGCTCGTATTTCTCAACTTTGAAGGCCTTATTCTCCTCTTTTAATTTGATTCCGATTAGGACATCTACCGATTTATCAGGCTCATCCTGGTAGTACTCGTTTTTTACGTACTTCCCACCTAATTCAGGTCCTAACTCCCTGACAAATCGACCTTGTAAATCGACCAATGGTACCGGGTTTCCTTGATCATCGGCAATAAGCATGGGGGGAACTCCCGCTTTCTTGGCCACATCGGCATCGTCGGCACCAAATGTTGGTGCAATATGCACGATTCCCGTTCCGTCTTCAGTGGTCACAAAATCTCCTGCGATAACCCGAAAAGCCCTCTCCGGGCTATCCATTGGTAATGTATAAGGGAGAAGTTGCTCGTACTCCATATCGAGGAAATCCTTTCCTTTCAATTCCCCAATAAGAACAAAAGGAATAGACTTTAGGTCGCCGTTGAAATCAGCTAAGTCTTCTGCCTGAAAGTATGGCTTAGAAAAAACCTTAGCAAGCAGATCTTTCGCTAATATGACTCCCATCGGCTCCCCGGTGTAGCGATTGAATGACTTTACAACGACATAATCAAACTTGGCGTTTACCGCCAGCGCGGTGTTTGACGGAAGAGTCCAAGGAGTTGTTGTCCATGCAACGAAGTGGAATTTAGTACCTGATTCACCCGTCAAAGATTCGAAGAATGCCTGGCCTTTTTCTTTTAATGCAAAAAGCGCGGTGGCCGAAGTGTCTTTGACAATCTTGTAGGTACCGGGTTGATTCAACTCGTGTGAACTTAATCCTGTTCCCGCTGCAGGTGAATAAGGCTGTATTGTATAGCCCTTATATAAAAGGCCTTTGTCGTACAATCGCCTTAGCAACCACCAAACCGATTCTATGTATTTATTTTCATAGGTGATGTATGGGTGATCCATGTCCACCCAATAGCCAATTCTTCGGGTGAGCTCATTCCAAACATCGGTGTAGCGCATCACGGCTTTTTTACACGCCTCGTTATACTCTTCAACGGTAATGGTTTTACCAATGTCTTCTTTCTTGATTCCAAGCTCCTTTTCTACACCCAATTCTACCGGCAAACCATGCGTATCCCAACCGGCCTTTCTGTCAACCCTAAATCCTTTGTTGGTTTTGTAACGGCAGAAGATGTCCTTGATGGTTCTGGACATCACGTGATGAATTCCCGGCATTCCATTGGCAGAAGGGGGGCCTTCGTAAAACACGAACGGATTATTCGCATCTCGTGATTCAATGCTCTTGCGGAATGTCTCATCTCGATTCCACTCCTCAAGAACTTCTTGCGCTAACGTGGGCAAATTCAGCCCCTTGTATTCAGGATATTTTGACATCGCCAAGCGATTTAAAGAAGGCGCAAAGTTAGTAAATCACATCGTGTGATTTTCGAAATAAAGGTTAAGCTGTCTCTTGAATTATTTCGATCCATATAATACTATTGTATTGCCAATCAATAACCTGTGAAAGTGAAAAGACTAACAGTCTTGCTGTGTTTGTGCCTTGGTATTTGTGTCGGGCAACTCAAAGGACAAAATCCACCCAATATTCTCTTCATTTTTTGTGATGATTTAAATGAATCAGGATACGGTTCTCTGTTTAATCCTGCCATCGTTTCACCAACGATAGACAGTTTAATTAACGAGGGGGTCGTTTTCACGAATGCGCATTCAAACGCAACACTTTGTGGTCCTTCCAGAGCGAGTGTATTTACGGGCCTTTTGCCAAGTAGTAGCGGCCATTTCGGAAGAAATATGGGTACCGAAAGCTGGGATGAAAATCCCGTCCTATCAGACGCCACAACCATTTTCAGACATTTGAAAGATAATGGATACAGCGTTTATGGTACAGGCAAAATCTTTCATAAAAATAGAGATCCAATAGGTGATTTTGATGACTTTGATCCATCTCCATTTCAGGGCCCCTATGCTTTTAATCAGCAATCACATCCTGACCTTCCTCCACTCTTCAGTGAGTTGAACATCTCATATTCCCCATTGGAAAATGTACCCTCAGGAAATGAAAACCCCGGGTGGTACGCGGATAATAACCCATTCTTTTTCGAAAATGATGAAAACCGCGACCCCTTAGGAGACGAAATTGCGGCTGCTTATGCCGATTCGATCTTCCAGACTTTCTCAAACGGCACGAATTCGGGGCCATTCTTCATGACCGTAGGCCTCTACAAACCTCACCAACCTTTCCATGCTCCACAGAGGTTTTTTGATATGTATCCAATCGAAAACATTGATGTTTCAGCCTACGAGCTGGATTCAACCAAATACCCTGCGGCATCCTTTGCAAATCGGATGAATTCCAGAAGCAATTTGCAAATCCAAGACTTGTTGGAGGCCTCTCCACAAGAGGATGAATTGTTGGAGTTGAAGAAGTTCATCCAAGGATACTATGCTTGTGTCTCTTTAGTCGATGAAATAGTGAGCCGAATTGTAAGGAGCCTCGAAGAAAATGGGCTGACCGATAATACATATATCATTTTCTCCAGTGACCATGGGTACCATCTGGGGGATAAAAAAATTATCAAAAAATCGACTCTATGGAACGGTGCTACGCGCATTCCTCTTTTCATCTGTGGCCCAAACTTGGAAAACGATTTCATTGCCGCTCCGACATCACTCGTTGATGTTTATCCAACAATTCTGCGCATAGCAGGTATCGATCCTCCTACAACTCATTTGCTCGATGGTAATGACTTATTCTTTCTGACGGATTCTGCTTTGTCAAAAACGATCGTATCATGCAGCAATGTTCAGGAAATCGAAGAAGGTATAGTTGCAAATAGCACACAGCAAAATCACGCAATAGTTATTCAAAATTTCAAATACATACACTATTCTAGTGGCGAAGATGAGTTATACAAAATTTCTACGGACCCATTAGAACTCAACGATTTGTCTGACCAAAGTCAATTCCAACAGAGACGGAGGATTGGACACCAATTGTTGGCTGAACGAATTGACTCTCTGAGACTACCTTTAGCTTCCTACCATCGCTTGTTTTATGGCGATTTTGAGCAAGGTCTTAACGGCTGGGGGCCTCCTCAACCTGATGGCGTCTCTACAAAACTTGGGAAGAGTTCTGCACACTCACGCTATTTACACCTTGAGGATGCAGGTTCAGACAGAATAGAAAACAGAAATATTCATTTCCAAAGCACCTCTGAGCATCAACTAAGACTAAAAGGGCGTACTAAAACAGGATCGGCATCGATCAATCTTGTACTTCGTTCATCAATTGATGGTAACGATTTCATTCACTTGAATGAAACCGTTCATTTTAGCGATTCTTCTTCTACCTACGTCTTCCCCTTTACCCCCATAATAGATGATGAAGTCCAGAGGAATCTTCTTAGAATAAGGGCGACATCGGGAGAAAATATTCTTTTAGACGACATTGAAATCGTTCAGGTTGATCTGGAAAATCAAGCGAAGGATTTTTGTCAAAATGCCAAAATCCTGGTGGAAAACGAGCTGTTTCAGAACGTCGAACTCGACTCTTTGAAGAGTCTTTTAGATCAACCGGATTTCGGATGCAAACGATTGTCAGGGCTTACTCAACAAAAATGGTATGAATTCACTCCGTCCACGGAATTGTCATTGCTAATTGCCAAAATTCCATTTAGGGGAGACCCTGTAATTGAAATCAGGTCGAATTGCGATAGAATGCAGAAAGCACTCCTTTGCGTGGATGAGAAAGAGGGAAGAATAGAAAATGCAATTATAGAAACAACACCTGGTCAAAGCTATTTTGCTAGAGTAGGGAATGGCAAAAAAACGACCAATGAGGCGTTGCCCGTTCGTTTTACACACCAGGGCTTGGAATATTTGGTGCCAAGCATCTCCGGAGATGTACTTCATACAAATACACCAGAATACCAAAATTTTGGAATTAACTATGTGCAGTTCCGTATTACCAATCTCTTATCTCAAGAAGCTGAAAGCTTCTATACGTACCCCTATTCTCCATCGGGAGAATACGACATGAATTTGCTGAATCTAGGTGAAGGTGAGTATTCCGTTAGCTTATCCTATCGGATTGGATTTTCTGATATCACAGTACCATTCGGTCCCGCGGTGGTTTATTTCGTTAGTAATGAAGACATCACTTCTTCAAATCGATCTACAGGTTTGATCGTTTCTCCGAACCCGGTTCCAAAAGGCATCGGTACGCTAACAATCGAATCGACCAATCTTCAGAGTAAATTGACCAAAATTGTTTTACAAGATCTTACAGGTAAAATCCTCAGAACCTATTCAGAATTAGAGTCATGGGGAAAAATAGCTATTGAACTTCCGCCGAATTTAGCAACAGGGATATACCTGCTTAGCCTGGGGGATGAGGAAGGTTTAAACTCAATGGTTAAAATTAGGCTCTAACTATATTGTCCAAAAATTCTAAACTATTCCTTGGTTTGGAAAATTCTTTAGAGCATTCACGAGGAGGTGATTTCTGAGCCAGTATGCCTGGCGTAAACTTGCTCCTGACCTTATAATCGCTTAAATTGAGGCCTTTATCCCAGCAAATGAATCTCTTTCGCATTTTATTCGGAGGCGTCATTCTTTTGTTTTCGTGTTCTCGATTGATAGCTCAGGAAAGCGAACCAACGAACATTGTCTTTATTTTTTGCGATGACCTAAATGTCTCAGGGTTAGGCTCATCTTTTAATCCTTTGGTTGATACCCCGTCACTAGACAGCCTGGTTTCAGAAGGTATTGTTTTCAGCAATGCTTTTTCAAACTCCCCTATTTGTGGTCCATCCAGAGCGAGCGTTATGACGGGAATCCATCCCATTACGAGCGGTCATTATGGATACCTAATGGGTGTAAATAGCTGGGAAGACAACCCAATTTTGTCTCCGGCTACCAATATCTTCGACCATTTCAAAAACAATGGTTATGACGTTTTCGGCACTGGAAAGATATACCACGGCCCGAGGACTCCTCCCGAGTCATTTACCCATTTGAATACCCGTCCAAATCAAGGACCTTACCCTTTTGAAAAAAGAACTCATTCAGATTTACCCTTCAACTTTTCATCTGAGAATATTTCATTCTCCCCGCTTGAAAACATCCCTTCTTATCCGGAATATACAGGTTGGACAAAACGAGACGGGAGTGAATTCGTTTTTAACTCATCGAATGACCGAGATTTACTAGGTGATGAAATGAGCTCTGCTTATTGCGACTCGATTTTCAGTAATTGGAGTGCCGGAGACAACCCTTTCTTTTTGACCGTAGGGATTTTTAATCCGCATGAGCCTTTTCACGTGCCGCAGGAATTCTTTGATCGGTATGATCCTGATTCCCTGCTTTCAGATCATATAATTTCTGATTGCGAGTTATCCGTAATTGCAGAATACGCAAATCGGTGGAATTCTAATACAAACTATTCAGCTTTTGATACGCTTATTGAAGCTGGCTTAGAAAACGCCGATCCATTCTATTGGTTAAAAAAATATATACAAGGATACTATGCCTCAGTGTCTTATGTCGACGCTGAAATAGGAAAAATCTTCAACTCGTTAAAAGAAAACCAACTCGATCAAAACACCGTGGTTGTCATTTCAAGTGATCACGGATTTTATCTCGGAAAGAACTGTTCTGTTCGTAAAACGAGTCTGAATGCAAATGCGGCAAAAATTCCTCTTATAATCAATGGGCCTGATATCGATTCTGTTGTCGTTGAAACTCTTGTAGACCTCTATCCCACCTTTTGCGAATTTGCCGATTTGCCTCTCCCTGAAGGACAGCTTGATGGGAACTCATTACTTCCAGTTGTCTATGAATCGGTCGAAAACACGGCATTTATTTCCGTTGCCAGCGAAGAATTCGTTTTCCCGGGAAATCCCGGAACTGCGGAATATCAACATCACGGGGTTGCATTCGAAGACTACAAACTCAATTTATATAGCAGTGGTGAATACGAGTTGTTTGACTTGAGTGTCGATCCTTTAGAACGAACGGATATTAGCAAAATATCCGATAATTTCAGTATTGTAAAAAGGGGGTTTGAATTACTTAAGGAACAAATCCCCGCTCTAACAGATTTGGCAAAACCATGGCAAAGGATGTTCTATGGGGATTTTTCATTCGAAACCGAGGGTTGGGAAACGCAGAACAGCGTAGCCTTAGAAACCATAATCGCAGATTCAGTGACCTTGAAGCTATTGAAAATGAATCCGAACGAGGCGATAGCTACAAATCAAAATGTTCTGTTTAAGACGGCAGGAGAGCACATTCTG
Organism: uncultured Cryomorphaceae bacterium; assembly: GCA_964635965.1. GTDB lineage: Bacteria > Bacteroidota > Bacteroidia > Flavobacteriales_D > Cryomorphaceae > JAKVAV01. The sequence goes on along the minus strand of CAZWQX010000003.1, from coordinate 18,328 downwards.
ACTTTGAAGCTATTTACTGAAGGGAGTGAAAACATCAATTCGAAAATCTTCAATTCGTCGCTTTCAATATTGGACACGCTGTTGGGGCTCAATCCCGGGTTGAACGAAATTCATATTCCTTTCGACGTTTCCGATATTCAAACGGGTCATCCAATAAAACTGGAACTGGCTAATCCTGACAATGGATTCATTTATTTGATAGAGTCACAAATTCTGGATAATCAATTTTTGCTGGAATTGGTCAATCTCTGCGAACAATCCGAAATTATTTCCTCGAATTCGCTTTGGAATTCCATAGACAGCATTCCTTTTGAAAATCTGATTAGTTCAATTTCAAATCCCGGATCTCATCCTTATACGTTTGGTTCCATTCTGCAATTCACTCCTGAGGACAGCATAGCCATCATTGAATTCAGGTCTTCAGCACTATCGGATCTCTCCGTTGGAATATTTAGTTCGTGCAATCCGACAATTGAACAAGTCTCCTATTTCAATGATCGTACCGACAATATTGAGCAAAAAACATTGGAAAATCTCGACCCTGGAGAAACATATTTTGCGCTTGTAGAAGACCTTTCTGAAGTGGAAAATGCAAAAGTTCAATCTGCTTTCTTGACTATTCCAAGACCTACAATTCAATCCATTGAGAGTTCAGCAGGAACTTGGCAAATCACATTGAGTCCGGATGAGATGCAAAACTTCATTCCCGACACCACAATTTTTAAAGTCAACTTGTCCTCAGGTGGGAGCTGGAAATTAAAACTTGCCTTTACCGAAGAAGGTATCTACTCTGGCGATTTACCTTCTGCCTCTGTTTTGTCAAACATTGTATCGATTTCCTCGGCGTATCAATTCGGAAATCAGAATGAATATTTATTTGGCAACAACTATTCTCTGGTGAACATTGACGGAAGTAAAAGGATCACTCCTACTTTGCTAATGAATCCATTTGACAAGAATTTATCCGTGCTGCCCGTGCAATTCTTGTCGGTAACGGAAAAAGTAATTTCCAGACTGACATTATTTGATAGCACAGGAAAAATGGTTTACAACGAAAATTGGAAACCTCAGGGAAATTATATCGAAAATATCCCCGTGGATTTTTCTCAAATCCCCGCCGGGCTATATGTTGTTAAGATTTCGACTAATGACACTCGTTGGTCATCGAAACTGGTTATTCACTAAAAAGATTTGCCCGAATTCTGTATTCAATTCAAAACCTAACAATGCGAATAGCTGTTTAATTGTAAATTAGTGGAGATGATCAGTGAACGTGATGATCGCTTGAAGGGGTTACGACCAAACATCGCTTCCGAACAAGCGACAGAAGAAATTAATTCGGTAGAGGCATTTCAAAATGCCGTCATCAGGCCTATCTGCAAATTTCAGAACAGTATTATTATCGCTCAATTCAAGCAGTACGTTTTGAAATTTAAGCCTGCATTTAATGCCTATTCCGGTCAGGTTCAAAAGAGCTACATACAGGATGTATTGAAGACGGATCCAAGAATCAAGAATTCTTTGATAGCCTCAATCGTTAGTGTGATGACCTTGGACGAGTATTCCTATTACTGCGTCAACAAGAACGAGTGTAACAAAAGGATCGTTATGCTTTTAACGAAACGGCTTCAGGACAACTTGGAGCTTCTCTTTTAGAAAAAAGCTTTTAGTCTATGATGCCTTTAGAATTTCCTTGAAGGCAGTCGGGAGCTTTGTTTTGACTTTCGCACCCAACATGTGAAGAATATTGTAGAGTCCGAAATAAGTTCGGTTTATATAGATTCCGTGCTTCGATCCGCGGGCGGCGTTGCTCTTTTTGAACTGCTTATCTGATGAGATCTCATCTCCTAGTTTATATATGTTATCGAAATAAGCCTTGTCACTAAAATCGAAATGGTCGTTTCCAAACGGCTGAGAAAGCAACTCTACCATTCGACCAAACACGGCAGTGAAATACTCCTTTTCTCTTGGTGTATCTTCCGGTAAGAGAAACTCCAATTCATGAAGAAGAGAATTAAACTCAACTCGATTAGAGATGATCTCTGCATCCATGAAACGGAAATAAGAGGAGTAAAAATTCTCAGGAATCTCCTTTACACACCCAAAATCCAAAACAGCTAGTTTCTCGTCTTCCGCGATAATAAAGTTCCCGGGATGAGGGTCGGCATGAACCATTTTGAATTTATGGATTTGAAAATTGTAAAAATCCCATAATGCCTGACCTATTCGGTTTCTAGCGTTTTGTGAGGGTTTAGTCTCAATCCATTCACTGAGATGAACACCATCAATCCAGTCCATCGTTATTACTCGCTCTGATGACCATTCAGGGTAATAGTTGGGAAACAGGACATCCAAGTTGGCACACTTTTGACTCAGATCAATGGAACGTTTTAACTCCAATGTATAATCCGTCTCCTCCAAAAGTTTTTCCTCAACTTCCGTCATGTATTTGTCGAGGTCTTTGCCTTTTACGTTCATCAAACGCATCGCAATGGGCTTGGCGAGTTTCAAGTCACTTGAGACACTGTTTGCTACTCCAGGATATTGGATTTTGACAGCCAGTTTCTTGTCTCCCTTAGTTGCCTGATGAACTTGACCAATAGAAGCTGCATTCAACGCTTTTTTCGAAAAAGTGTCAAACAACCTGTCAGGTCTCTCCCCGAAATACTTGACAAAGGTTTTTACAACCAGCGGATAAGAAAGGGGTGGCGCGTTGTACTGGGCCATCTGAAACTTCTGGCTGTATGCCTTGGGCAAAACATTCTGATCCATTGACATCATCTGAGCCACCTTCAGGGCACTTCCTTTAAGTTGACTAAGTGAGTCATATATATCTGCAGCATTCGCTTCGTCGAGGTAATCGCGATTAGTAGAAGGATCAACAACTTTTTTAGCGACGTACTTGATGTAGTTACCACCCATTTTGGCTCCTGTGCCAACAAACTTAGCCGCCCGTTGAACCTTGGTTACGGGTATTTTGGTCTGCTCTTTCATTACTTGGACTGCCAGAGAAACTTCACAAAATCGAGAGCTCTGTCGAGAGTTGATTCGCTGAGAACTTCAAAAGTTAGATTCACTGCTTTCTCGACAGCAGCATCCGTTTGTTCGAAATTCTTACTTGTGTCGTTGCACCAGTAATCAACCACGAAAGCCAACTGAATCCAAAGCGCCTGATTGTATCTATCGCTAATGAATTGTCTTTCTTTTATCTCATCTGCGTTAATCGCCTCAATTACGATTGTCTTGGCGAATTTCAAGAAGTGCTCTTTGTATGCCTTAATTGAATCAGGTGTTTTAACCGACTGCTTCAGTCCTGGCCAGCGCAGTTTAACAAAGCTTCTTCTTGACTTCAGCACCTCCAAGTGCGTATAGAAAAAGGAAAGGAGTTTTTCTCTTGCTGAAAAGCCCTCATAATTCTCATCTTCCTCCAAAGCCATCAAGGTCTGATTCATCAAACCCATCCAAATTTCCATTTCAATTGCCTCAAATGAACTGAAATGAGCATAGAACTCCTCTTCACTCATTCCCAAGTCTCTGGCAAATTTAAACACTGATCCGGGGGCTGACCCTTCCGTGAGAACAACATTCAGGTATTCCTCGGTGATCTGTTCTGCCGTGATTTTTGCCTTTTTTGTTTTTGTCGCCATCTCAAATTGCTCTTTGCTCAAGTTTGCTTATAAAACTGAAACAGCGCTGATTGAATTCAGCTGCTCTTTCAATATTGCATACATGGCCACATCTTTCAATGGTTTCAAGAATCACTCCGCTGTACTTATCCACATACTCCTTAGCAGGTTTTAAAAAAACGTGATCTTCTTCACCCATTACTATTAGACAAGGAGCCTGTATGCGCTTAGAAAACAACTCTTTTAAGGTTCTGTTCAATTTTTTAATGAGCGTTAACCATTTTTTTGCCTCGTGATTCTTCAGCTTCTGAGCCTCTCTCATAAAAACCCTTCTCGAGGCTGCGTGATTCTGTTTGGGAAGAAGAACCAAGGCAAATAATCTGTAGAGTGTTTGGAATGGTAAAATGGATGAAAGCGTTCTCGCAAAAAATGCCAGCAGTTTGATTTTTCTGCTCATTTTAAAAATCCCTCCTGCCAGAACTACGGATGCTACTCGTTTAGGAGCAATGATCTCGATGTGACGAATCACAATGCTCCCCATCGAAACACCAACAAAATGAGCTTCACCAATTTCGAGCTCATCCATCACATCAACAACATCCTTCGCCACCAGACTGAAACCAATTACTTCTGAAGCACTCAAGTTTTTCGACTTCCCATGATCTCGAAGGTCTACCAAGAGCAAATTGAACTTTCCTTTGAAGAAGGAAACCTGTTTTTGCCAGGTGCGAATACTTCCTCCGGCACCGTGAACGAAAACCATCCACGCTTGGTTTTCATCTGCAGCGCGATGAATTTCATAATGCAATATGGGTTGAGGTTGTTTCAACGCTTGGATAATTTATTTCCCGAAATATGCCTTTGACTTGTCGATTTAAATCTTTCTGATTCTGATGAACGCTGATGCTTTGTAGCCCTATTCTGAACCCGTTTTCTCCACATCCGGAAACTCGAAGGCTTCATGTTTCTTCTCATCAAGGTAATCACTTCCTGTTCTGAGATGCCGAATTGAAGTTTTATGGCATCAAAGGGTGTGCGATCTTCCCAGGCCATCTCAAGAACTCGGTCCAACCCTCTTTCTCCTAACTGAAGCTCTATTTTCTTTGGATTCACAATGCTCTAATTTACGCTTAAAACTCCTGATAACCTTCTGACTTTGTACTGTTCAAGTACAGTAATAACAATAAGAAGCATTAGCATGTTGTAACCGATATCATCGAGCGGAATAGTCAAGACCCGAAGGCTCATGTTTTCAGCATTGTTGTACCAAACAATTGGCTCTTGCGTAAAAAGTCCCGTAAGGGCCCCATTGATAAGTAAAAATGGAATCTGGATGATTATAAATGCCAAGTAAAACTGACCTAAATATGGGCTCCTGTTTATGAGTAAATGCCACATTAAGAAAAGGCATAGCAAAGAAAATGTCGTGAAAGTATAAAGCCTGTCTACAAAGACAACAGAGAGCACAAAGCTTACCAAAATTAAGCCCGCCGTGATTTTGTCCTGCACGCGTTTAAGTGGTGAAATGGGTAGAAAATAGTTCAGAACTTCATAGATAAAAGCACAGGCAAAGGGTACTACGAGGAAAAACATCCATTCTTCTATTGGCAGCCCGCCAATCTCGATTCCTGTAATGTACTTATCATTGAATCCCCAAACCTGTTTGGAAGTGAACCAAACATCCCAAGGAACAAAAAGCAACGACATAACTGCTATCCCCAAAAAAACTCCCGGCCAATACCTCACGAACCTCACCCTTTTCTCAAAACTCGAAACAAGGGGATAAGAAATTGTCAATAGGTCAAGGAAGAGATAGTAGTAGTGGTCCAATGGTCAGCTCGTTGTTGCTCTTGAAGGTCTTTTGCTCGATTTGGCGGCTTCCTTAAAGTATTTCCAAGGTACTATTAACATTCCAAAGCATTCACCTTCTTCTTTGTTCAGGTGTTTATGGTGAACCTTGTGTGCTTTCCTTATAGCCCTAAAATAGACATTATCGGTTCTTTTGAACCAGTCAAATCGACGATGGATGAAAACATCATGCACCAGAAAATAGCAGATTCCATAAAGGGCAATGCCTAAACCAACGTATAATTTCCAGTCATTGCCATGCATCATTCCGTACATGGTGAATAGCCATGATGGAATGGCAAAAATCAAAAAGAAAACATCATTTCGCTCAAAAAAACCTGGTTCCCTTTGATGGTGATCACGGTGGAAATACCAACCAAGGCCATGCATGACATACTTATGGGTAAACCAAGCCATAAACTCCATGAAGAAAAAAGTCGCAGCTAAAATGATGAGGTTAAGAAACATCCTAATTAAGCAAGTTGAGCGATTTTGGTAAAGTCAGGTCTGTCCGAGATATACTTGTAGACAAAGTTATTAATTACCTTCTGTTTGTGGTACAGAACAACACCTGGCATCTGGTATGGGTCGCCGGCAGGCTTACCGACAAGATGACCCTTTACGAGCCCCGCGACAAAAGCTCTCCACCAGTTTTTGAATCCAAATAATGATTTGAAAGTTATTTTATTGATTCCAAATCTTCGGTACAACGATTTGCTTTGGTCAGAAATATGACTCAAATCCTGCAAGCCATATATACTCAATATTTCTTGGGCCACATGAGGATTTACCATATGCACCAAAACAATACGTACGTCCTTCGACTCGATGTCTTGCCGTACTTTAGCTATATCCGATAAGGTCTCTCTGCAAAAGGTACATCCAAAGTGTCTTAAAAAGATTAAAAGCACTTTCTCTTCTTTAGCCAATTCGCTGAGCGACTCTCCCCTGTTCGTTACAAAGTCCATGTAATTTCAACCTTTAGCGAGAAATTAAACAAGGTAAAATGAGGTTTGTTTAAACGGAGTGAATCGAAACACCCTACTCAAATGGTTCCTTATATGGGCAATACTTATGGTTGTCCTTGTAATAGCAACCTTGCCCGACCAGCGTCCGGAGAAGATTGATACCGTAGGATTTGATACGACCGAATCCGCTGAGCTCTATTTCAAGAATGTTCGGTCATTTTACTACACCAAAAAGGAAGAGGGTGAAGGGATCTTCGACGTGTATCGGCTAAATTCGCTTTTTTCCGATAGCACCGCCACTCTCCCTTTTGCCATCTATCACAACTGGCGATCAAATGAAGGTTTTATTCGACTCGACACTTCACGCATGGCGCAGGGAAAGTATAGTGCCATTCAAATCGATTCTTCGAGAATTATGATCAAGCAGCTTGACCTACCATCTATGAACAATGAGTCCCAATACCTTTTTGCCAAAGAGGTATACAAAGCTCTAAGGGACGAGAAAAGAATTTCCGTTGTGACAGAAAATGATTCTATTGAAGTAGGTGAAAGTACTTCAATATCAATTGAAAGAACGCTAACGGATTATTTTCGTTTGGTCGGAAAGATTTAAGTCCATTTGCTGCTGACTAAGAGGGGCTTAGAATAGGGTGTGCCGATAATTCCATATTTCGATTGGTCCGAATCCGAAAGCTCCCACGGTTTGTGGATAAAAGCAGCGGGTAATTTGGCCAGTTCAGGTATCCAATGCTTGACATAATCCCCTTTCTCATCATATCTGTTAGCCTGAGAAATGATATTGAAGTATCGGTTCTCCCGAGGATCATTGCCAACACCAGCTACATAGGCCCAATTTCCCCAATTGCTCGTAACATCATAATCGATTAACTCCTGTTCAAAATATGCTGCACCCATTCTCCAATCTTGCTTCAAATCCTTAACAAAATAGGAAGCGACATTCTGCCTCCCTCGATTGCTCATAAACCCCGTCTCATTCAACTCCCTCATATTCGCATCGATAAAGGGAATACCCGTTTCTCCCTTCTTCCATGCATCTATCATTCGATCATTCGGTTTAATGTCAATCTCATCTTGTGTTATCCCTTTGAAATGGAAGAGTCTATTGCCGAACTTCATTCCAACGTATCGGAAATAATCACGCCAAATCAATTCAAAAATGAGCCAATAAGTAGATGAGTTCTTGGCTACTTCTCTTTCAAATCTTTTTACCTCGGAGTAAATCATCCTAGGTGAAATACAACCTTGCGACAGCCAAGCCGAAAACTTTGAGCTGTAAGACTCTCCAAGTAAGCCATTTCTCGTGTACTTATACTTGGTCAAATTCTCAGATTCCCAGAAATATCGGTCAAGTCTTTTTCTGGCCTCTCTTTCACCGCCTCGAAAAGTAATTGCGGCTTTTTCATCTATCTCCTCCCAATCGAAACCCAAGTCTTTAAGGTTTGGAAGAGATTCTGGTGTGATTCCTTTGGGTGACTTCAAAGATTTCGGGATAGGTACAATCGGCCTGATCTCTCCGAGCTTCTCACATTTCTTTCTGAATTGGGTGAAGACGTCGGGTATTTTTTCAATTCCGAATGGTATGTCATCGGGGTGGTATAGGCTATGACCATGAAAGAAGTGACTCGAACCGAATGGCTTCATCCCCTCCATCATCATTGATTCTTGATCCAACTCTTCACGCATCGACTCTTTTTGAGCGTATATAGTGGAAACCGAAAACTCTTTGGCTAGGCGTGCGATAATCTCTCTGGCGCTCCCAAATTCTACTAATAGCTCAGCACCTAGAGAATTAAGCGACATTTTAAGATCTGTTAGTGATTCAAGGATAAACTGAATCCTTCTAGGTCCGATTTTCCTTGAAGCAAAATCCGTTCTAGAGATTTGATCACTATTAAAGATGTAGAGCGGAACAACCTGATCACATTCAGCCGCCGCCCTGCTCAAAGCTTCATTATCCGTTACCCTGAGGTCATTTCTAAACCATACTATTCCCGTTTTCATGATTTCTTATTTCGGCGGCATTTCTCACCACAATACCTTATTTCATCCCAGTTTTTCTCCCACTTTTTCCTCCAAACGATAGGGCGCCCACAAGTAACACAGTCTTTTTGAGGTAAATATGACTTGTTCCCTTTATGCATTGCGTCTTCCTGGAATGGTGTGTTTCTTCAATATCCGACTCGATTCTTTTCGACCATATGCTGTCTTTCGGAGATTCCATAATCGGTCACTTGCAGCCTTCCTCGCTTTATCCACATCAACAATTGGAAGCGGATAGGTTCTGCCCGGAAAAAATGAATAACTCTCCTGATCCAGAGGAGGAACCTTCCACGGCTGATGAATCAAGTCAACTGGAAGATCATTTAATTCAGGCACCCACTTTTTTATGAACTCACCTTCCGGATCGTGGTCTTTAGACTGTTTCACAGGGTTGTAGATTCGAATTGTATTTATTCCTGTCATTCCGGCTTGCATTTGAATTTGCGGGTAGTGAATTCCCGGTTCAAAATCCAAGAAGATTCGGGATAAATGAACAGAGACCGATTTCCATGGCTGCCAAAGATGATGCACCGCAAAACTCACAACCATAGCTCGCATTCGAAAATTGATATAACCTGTCTCACGGAGACACCTCATACACGCATCTACCATTGGAAACCCTGTATTCCCCGTCATCCATGCCCCTATTAATTTCGCATTAATTGGTTTCGGAAGTTCGTCATAAACACGATTGAAGTTTTCGTATTCGATGCGCTCTTCCATTTCAAATTTCTGTATGAAATGACAGTGCCAGCGAAGCCTGGACATGGCTCCTTGCAATCCTGATTTTGAACCGGATCCGTTTAGTTTGGCTTCCTGCATTGCTTGGTAAACTTCTCTGACAGAAACTAAACCCCAGCTGATGTACGGCGACATTCTGCTGCAAGTGCTTCGCGATAATCCGGGTTTAGAAATTCCACTTGTATATCCGCGAGAACGATCATTACAGAAGGAAGTTAAGTACCGATCTGCATGACTCTTGAAAGCGCTCTGTCTCAAGGGGTGTTCAAGCTTCCACTCATTCATTGGTAATGAATTATCAATCTTCGATTCGGTAAGAAGAGTTAAGCCCGATAGTTTTCTAAGATCAGGGTTTGCAACCGGAGCTTTCACGTGTGAGTACCACTGTCTCCTCCAATCTGTTCGATCACTCAGCTTCCGAATCACCCCATTACCTTGAGATTCTTTCCATCCAATTCCCTGAGATGTCAAGAAATCAGCTACCTCAAGATCTCGTTTGAATGTGAAACCAACTCCCGTTTCAGCATGAGAATAGACCTCGGATATTCGGTATTCTCGTGATAATTCTTGAAATTGTTGGAGAGCGTTACTTAAGCTTACCCTTATTCCAATGTTGAGTGGCTCAAGTCTTAATGACAAATCGGTTAACGCCTCCCAGACAAAGGACCAGTGCATATGACTGTAGTTGGGATGTCTTATTAAGCCAGGTTCAAAGACATAAAGAAGGAGCACCTTGTTCCCCTTATCAATAGCATGTCTGAGTGGCAAATGATCAGTTAGTCTAAGATCTCGCTTGAACCATACAACACTAATTTCATCCCGCATGCTAAGAAGAACAGGCCAATGTTATTGATGTTCAAATAAAAAGAGCCAGCACCTTAGGATGCTGGCTCTTTTTAATCGCGTTATGTTTTCAATTAACGAACCACCTGAATTTTGTGGGTTAATTGATCTTGTCCGATCGTAATGTTCATTAGGTAAAAACCATCTGACATGTTATCAATATCAATTTGCTCACGGTTAAGTCCTATGCTGCGTTGACCTAAATCAACTGACTTAACCACCTGACCAAGCATATTGACGAAATCGATAGTAATTCGCTCGCTTGATGCCATTTGCATATCTACGCTGATGATATCGTTAGCAGGATTTGGATAAACCGAGAACGACTCTATAGCTGATACCTCATCTACATTCAAAGATGTTGGAACAAGTACTACATCGATAACATGCACAACTCCGTTGATTCCCACTAAGTCTGCAACAATAACTTCTGCGTCGTTAACGAAAACTCCACCGTCAAGTGAAATTGTCACATCCTCTCCGAATAGGGTTGGAACGGCACCTTCAGTTAAGTTTGCTGACAGATTGATGCCCTCAACAACATGATACAACAACACTTCCGTCAAATCACCATCAGGATCAGCCAATAGTGCATCCAATAACCCGTCAGGCAAGTTGTCGAAGGCTTCATCAGTTGGGGCAAATAAGGTGATAAAACCTGCTTCGCCACTCAATGCTCCCTCCAAACCTGCTGTATTTACAGCGGTTTCTAAGGTGTTATGAATGTCGCTGTCAACTACAATATCGTATACGGTAGTCATAACTTCAGGTAATAGCACTGCGTCAATCACATGAACTACTCCATTGTCAGCAGTTAAGTCGGCAACGCTGACCAATACGCCATTAACCATTACCATTTCACCATCGATAGTGATGGTCACATCCTGACCATTCACCGTAGTGATTACCTGGCCGTCTGAAAGGTCTCCGGCTAATGCTGTTCCCGGTGCAACATGATAAAGAAGAATGTCTGCCAAAAGATTGGTAGGATCAGTCAATAACGCTTCAAGTAGATCTGCATCCAATGCTGCAAAAGCGTCATCTGTTGGAGCGAATACGGTAAACTCTGATCCTTCATCAGCCAAAACTCCTGCAAGCTCAGCAGCGATCAAGGCCGCTTCTAGTGTATTGTGATCATCACTGTTAGCAATTATGGTATATACTGTATTTGCAGTTGTACAAGAAAGCGTTGGAAACCCATTGTTTGTTGCTTGATTAGTCGATTCGTCACCACAAAATCCAACTTCTTGGATTCCGATAATATACGTTCCATCAACCGGCGCTGTGAAGGTGATATCGCAATCCTGCTCAATAGCCACTAATCCACCTTCAGGGTCAAAAACCGTCAACTCGACATCCCATGTGCCAGCGCCCGGCCCATCACAAACTGAGAAAGTATATTCCTGGCCAGCCACAAAGTTGTCAATCGTATAAGATTCACTCGCCCAGATTTCAAATCCGGTAATTTGATTTACAGGGCATATTCCAAATTCCGCTTGAGGTGCGCCTCCAAATTGAGTGTTGAAGTTCGTATAAGGTCCCTCCGCAAAATCTGTACAGATGGTTCCTGCCGGAACCAGCACTGCATCAATCACGTGTACAACTCCATTAACAGTAACAATATCGGCACCTGTTACTTCTGCTCCATTGATAAAAACACCACCGTCCAAAGAAACGCTGACGTTTTCTCCTGCCAATAAGGTTTCAAGGTCTCCTTCCACGAGATCCGTAGATAGGGCGATTGATCCAACAACGTGGTACAAAAGAACATTGGCCAAAGCTCCTGTAGGATCACTTAATAGAATATCTAATACCCCTTGAGGGAGTGCATCGAAAGCTGCGTCTGTTGGAGCAAACAAAGTAAATGCTCCTGCTCCATCTAGTGTACCATCTAACTCTGCCGCAATAAGTGCCGTTTCGAGTGTATTGTGGTCCTCGCTATTTTCAACAATGTCGAAGATAGTTGTTGTTTCAGGTATCAGAACGGCATCAATAACATGAACAACACCATTGATGGTAGGAATATCCGCAACCGTCACTTGGGCGTCATTGATAAATACACCTCCAGTAGTTGAAACGATTACATCTTGACCAAATAGGGTTTCAATCGCTTGTCCATCCGTCAACCCTGAGGAAAGAGCAATAGAGCCAACCACATGGTGTAAAAGAATGTCAGAAAGAACTCCTTCAGGATCTGTGAGAAGCGCATTAACCAAATTATCAGGTAGTGCGTCAAAAGCCGCATCCGTTGGGGCAAAAAGGGTAAACCCTCCAGGGCCATCTAAAGTAGCATCCAAACCAGCTGCATTTAAAGCAGCTTCCAAGGTGTTGTGGTCTTCAGAATCAACAACTACGTCATAAACGGTAGTAGTCTCAGGAATTAGAACTGCGTCTAAAACATGAACTACCCCATTAGAGGCGTCTACATCTGGCCCTGAAACAACAGCGCCATTAATCGTCACTGTCGCACCATCGATTCCAACAGTCAAATTTTGACCACCGAATAGGGTAACCAACGATTGTCCGTCTGAAAGTCCATCCGAAGTGTTTTCACCCGACACAAGGTGATAAAGCAAAATATCTCTTAAAACTCCCTCGGGATCCAATAGAAGTGCGTCGACCATGTTTTCAGGAAGAGCGTTGAATGCGTCATCTGTAGGCGCAAAAACAGTGAAGGGACCCGTTCCTTGTAAGATCAAATCCAATCCTGCCGCATCAACGGCGGCGGCCATAATGGTATGATCAGGACTGCTCTGGATTAACTGGTAAGCATTCTGTGCCTTACTAGAGAAAGCCAAAAGACCTACCATTAAAAAGGAAAGTAAATACTTTTTCATGTGGTAAAGTTTAAGTTTAGGTTTTGTGATTAGGTACTCAACAAAAATAATCGTCTTGCCGAGTAACGACGCAAAGAACAACAGGAATGTTTAATGAATGTTGATGTGTCACTCTATTTCGTTAAACAAGAATTGTGATTTCGGGAAGTTCTTCCAAATCCAATAGTGCTTCTATCAATCAACTTCAAACCCAGGAATTAGCTTCTACCGCCCTCATATCCATTTGTTTACAGATCCCACTAAGCAACGTCACAAAATTCAAAATCTTGGATTCGAAAAAGAGAGATGAATATAAATTGGAGACCTTCTTATTCTGCTTGGTCGCTTCAAAAAATTACGCATGAATTGACGAATAGAGCGAAATCAGTCTCTTTTAAGGGCCTTTTTATAGGTAGAAAGTGCCCTCTCTCTGGCAATTTTATGTTCGACAATTGGACGTGGATAGGAGGTTGTTCCGTATTCGGGAACCCACTTCCTAATATACTTGAGCTCAGGGTCGAACTTCTTTGTTTGCAACTCGGGATTAAAGACACGAAAATATGGCGCGGCATCGCATCCGCTGCCGGAAGCCCATTGCCAACCACCAACGTTCGAAGCGAGCTCGAAATCCAAAAGTTTAGATGCGAAATAAGCCTCGCCCCATCGCCAATCAACCAAAAGATGCTTCGCCAAAAACGAAGCAGTAATCATTCGCACACGGTTGTGCATGAACCCCGTTTTATTCAGTTCTCTCATTCCTGCATCAACGATTGGGTAACCCGTCCTGCCCTCACACCAAGCTTGAAATTCATCTTCGTTGTTCCTCCATTTTACGGCGTCATAAGCCTCGCGAAAATTGTTTGTGGCCGACTCCGGGAAAAACCAAATGATCATTTGATAGAAGTTTCTCCAAATCAATTCATTTAACCAAGACGAGCTTCTTTGTTGGGCTATTGCCGTCACTTTTCTGATACTCACTGTCCCGAAACGAAGATGCATGCTTATTCTACTCGTTCCTTTAATTGAAGGGGTGTCGCGTCGTTCACCGTAATGATCGACCACCGAAACGTCAATATCTCTTGATGGAAAGTTAACCTGACAAGGTTCAAACCCCATTATTTCAAGTGAAGGAAATGAATCAACCTGAAATCGATAAAATGAATCAAAGTACTCCTCTGTTGGAAATGATTCGGTCATCCCCCGAGTGAAAGAAGCCAGCCATTTTTTACTGTACGGAGTGTATACCACATAAGGGTCTCCGTTATCCTTTACAATCTCGTCCTTTTCGAAGATGACGTGATCCTTATAAGAGTGGAATGCGCAACCCTTGTTCTCCAAAAGCTTCCTGATTTTCCCGTCTCTTTCTCGCGCATAGGGCTCATAATCCTCGTTGGTATAAACACTTTTGATAGCATGTTCTTCCAAAAGCTTGGTCCATACCTCTTCAGGAAAACCATGCTCAACCAATAAATCAGATCCAAAAGCTCTTAGCTCTTCCTTTATCTTCAATAATTCTTGATGTAAAAACTGGACTCGCGCATCCTTCTTTCCTTCGAGTTTGTCAAGAATGTTTCTATCAAAAATAAATACGGGAATAACCTTTTGATTGTCTTTCAAAGCATGGTACAACCCTGCATTATCAGTTAAACGTAAATCACGTCTGATCCAGAAAAAATTTACTTCTTCTTTCAAGACAAGGTTTTTATTGGTTCCTCAGGTCTTGGATAGGCAAACCTCTTTCCCTTCTCTACTCTATGGTAAGAATCCAAATTCGAAATAGCCCCAACTCCGGCGGTTGAGAGATCGAAAAATCCGTCGTCTCCCAGGAACTTTTCTTCGCACTTCAATTCGATCACCTTACCAACGATAATTCTCGTGCCATTGGCTTTCACTTCAATATCGTCGATCAATTCGCAGGTCATTTTGAGGGGGCTTTCATTAACATATGGAACACCCATTGGAGATAATTCGGAGGTGAAAGAGGTTACATCAAATTCTGATGTTGAGGCCTCGTATTTTGCTGCGGTTCTATGCCCTGAATCACTCATGGATAAAGGCAGCGCGTTAACTGTGAAATGTCCTAATTCCCGAATATTTGAATATGTATCTCTTCTAACGGTAAGCGGCCTCATGACAAAGCCCAAAAGAGGTGGATGTGCTCCCAAGTGAAAGACCGATGAAAATAAGGCCAGATTGTCGATTCCATCCTTGCTTCTGCTTCCAATTAGATTCGCGCTCTTAAATCCCGACGCACTATTAATGAGGTTTGCCCGAAACCTTTTTTCGAGATCCTCGATTTCCTGTGCTGAGAGCGTTTTCATATGTTCTGGATTGCTCCCATTCCTCCGTCAACTCCGAGAATCTGACCGGTAACCCAGTCAGAATCCTTGCCAAGAAGAAAGAGGGCCGCATTCGCCGCATCCTCAGGTCTACCCACTCTCCCCAAAGGATGTCTGGCATTACCAGCTTCTTGTTTTCGTTCGGTATTCAATAGAGGTTCCGCCATAGGCGTATCAGTAAGCGATAAGGCTACCCCGTTGACTCTAATATCAGGTGCCAATTCAGCGCCCAAAGAAAGAACAAGGGCGTTCACCGCGCCTTTTGATGCGGCGATACTCGCGTGAAAATTCAAGCCTCTGGTGGCGGCAACCGAACTGAATAGTACAATCGAAGATTTTCCTGCCTTCTTCATACTTTTCAGAGAATTTTGAATGGCAAATACCGCTCCCATAACGTTAACCTGAAAGTCTGCATCGAAGTCATTCTTGCTTAGTCGCTTAAAGGGTCTTAGATTAATGGAGCCTCCACCGTATACTAGCCCGTCAAGCGTCTCGGGAAGAAAAGACCAATCAGCCTCAGGATCAGTCGCGTCGAGATCATGCACAAATAGATTAGAACCTCCGTTCATTCTGGACGTTGCAGTTCTAGAAACTACCCAAACATTATTTCCCTCGGCCACCAGTTTTTCCGAAATGGTTTTACCTATTCCCGTGCTACCACCTACTACCAGGTAATTCATTACTGCTTGGCTTTCAATTCATCAATTTGTTTCAAGATTTCCTCAGCTTTTGCCTGGAGCTTATCTGACTCTGCTCGATTCGAATGAGAGAGTTGGTGTGCCTTCTCGAGCATCTTTTTGTGCTCCGCATAAAGCTTTTCAATAGGCGATTTTTTCTTAAACAGTCCAAACATCTTATTTAACCGATATACGTTAGAAACTCTTTTCGTACGGATTCTTTTTTGAAGGCTCCGCTATAGCTAGAAGTCACGGTGCTACTAGTATCATCTTCAATTCCCCGCAGAGAGACACACATGTGTTTGGCATCAATAATAACCGCAACATCCTCTGTCTTTAATACCTTCTTTAGCTCTTCTGCTATTTGTACAGTCAGTCTTTCCTGTACTTGTGGTCTTTTCGCGAAATACTGTACTATCCTGTTGATCTTTGATAGTCCTATCACATGACCATTTGAAATGTACGCTACGTGTGCTCTTCCAATAATGGGCACGAAGTGATGCTCGCAAAAAGATTTTAACGTGATATCTCTCTCCACGAGCATTTCATTATATCGATACTTGTTTTCAAAGAGAGCAACATGGGGTTTGTTCTTGGGGTCTAACCCACTGAAAACCTCCTCCACATACATCTTTGCAACTCTGTCTGGTGTTCCCTTTAGACTATCATCGGTTAGGTCCAACCCCATCGTTTCCATAATCTTTTTGAAGTGAAATGCTATTTCTTTCTTCTTTTCTTCATTGGATAACTCAAAGGCATCAGGCCTCATTGGTGTATCCATTGAAGTAGATATATGCTCGTCTCCGATAACGTCATTGAGGTCGATTACCTCATCCTTCGCATTCAACGAAATTCCGTTCAGTTTCATATAATTTAATTTTCAAGTCCAATTTGGTATCTAGTTCTTTTCGCAAGATTTGCCAGATAACGGCCGCAATATTTTCGGCAGTTGGATTGAGTGTTTTGAATACTTCAGTTTCCAGATTTAAATTTTTGTGATCAAAACGATCTTCTATCTTCTCTTTAATAAGATCCTTGAGATATTTCATGTCAACCACGTAGCCTGTAACGGGATCTATCTCGCCACGGACACTTACGATCAGATCGTAGTTGTGACCATGAAAATGCGGGTTGTTACATTTTCCAAAAATCTCTCGATTCTTTTTATCACCCCAACTAGGGTTGTGAAGTCTGTGGGCAGCATTAAAATGTGCCTTTCTGGACACGGTTATTTTCAAAACTTAGGTTGGTTTGTTCAGCGGATAGTGTAACAAGTCCGCTTGCTAATTGTTGCTACGCCCTCCGCAATAGACTGTAATGCTTGACAATTGGCTCAAAAAGTAGTCTGAACCAAGGCGTGAAATTCGAAGGGTTTTGTTGAATTTGTCTGCGGATGTTTTCAATGCTTTCGTAGCGATATTCACAAACCTCTTCCGGGTTGGGATTTACATCCCCCTCATAATTTCCAACATAAACTTCATCGAATTCATATTCGATAAGTCCATTATCCAGTTCTGCTCTGTAAGTGAAATCGAAAGCCTTCTCCACCGGAACGGTAAACCCCATTTCCTGAACCATTTTTCTGGTCAATGCTTCAACTTGGGCTTCATCTTTCCTAGGGTGGGAGCAGCATGCATTAGACCACATACCAGGACAGTGATATTTCTCCAAGGCCCGTCTCTGAATCAACATTTCTCCGAGATCATTGAAGATGAAAATTGAAAATGCCCGGTGGAGCACTCCTTTTTCATGCGCTTCAAGCTTTTCCATCGTACCGATTTCTCGGTTTTTGGCATCAACTAGTATGACCTCTTCGTAACTCAAAGCAAATTGAAACTATGACGGAGATAACTCCCAAAAAACAGGGCGATTTTTCTCTTGTTACTTATTCGAATTCTCTGTGTAAGAATGTCTTCAGTAGACCTATTCTTGATTTTTTTGAATAGCTTGAAATAGTAGACATATGCCACAAACACACCGAAGCGTGCATCTTTGGGTAACATTCTAATACCCTCATAACCCATGGCAAAATCCTTGTCAATATCCGCCTCTATTTCTCTTCTCTCATCTTCTCCGAATTTCTGCAGGTCGATACCCGGGAAATACGTTCTCCCCAAAGAATTGAAATCAGCGTGCAGATCTCGAAGGAAATTGATTTTCTGAAATGCTGAACCCAGCTTCATCGCGTAAGGCTTTAGCTCCTCATATCTCTTTTGATCACCTCGTAAAAAAACACTGAGGCACATCAATCCTACTACTTCTGCCGACCCAAGGATATATTCGTCATACTCTTCCTTAGAATAATCGTTCTTGTACAGATCCATCTCCATGCTTTTGAGAAAGGTCTCAATACAGTCAAGATCGATGTTGTATTCGTGCACTACTTGCTGGAAGCTATTCAAAATAGGG
>CAZWQX010000002.1:0-63992 GCA_964635965.1 uncultured Cryomorphaceae bacterium | reverse complement strand
ACCATGGCACATAAGAAAGGAGTCGGAAGTTCGAAGAACGGTCGTGAATCGGAAAGTAAACGATTAGGAGTTAAGATCTTCGGAGGTCAACAGGCAATTGCAGGAAATATTATCGTTCGACAAAGAGGAACGCAACACCATGCAGGAATAAATGTGGGTATGGGTAAAGACCATACGTTGTTCGCATTGACTGATGGAGTAGTAGAGTTTAGAAAACGAAAAGGAAATCGTTCCTACGTGTCAGTTGTTCCCGCAAACGACGCCCAATAAGAATATTGAATATTTGTTTTGTAAAGGGGTGTTATCACCCCTTTTTTTGTGCGGAATAGCCACCCGTGTCCATCCGCTAAATTGCTATTTTCGAATTCAATTTTGAATCAATGCTTCAAATACAAACACTAAGAGAACAAAGAGACGAGATCTTAGCCAGACTTGCCGCTCGTGGTGGTCAAGACTACACTAATCTAATTGACCAGGCAATTGATCTGGACAAAAAAAAGAGAGAAACACAAGCAGAGACCGATGCGCTTCTTGCTGAGATGAATAAAGCTTCGAAGGAAATCGGAGCTTTGATGAAGCAAGGTTTAAGAGACGAAGCGGAAGCAGCAAAGGCAGCAGTGGCAGCGATTAAATCAAAAGCACAAGATAAAAAACAGGAGTTCGGGAATATTGAAGAATCACTCAGGGAGGTGCTTTACCAAATCCCTAACGCACCTCATCATTCTGTTCCCAAAGGAAATAGTGATGAGGACAACGAAGAAATATTTAGTGAAGGTGACTTCCCAAATTTGGGTGAATTTGACTCTCCTCATTGGGATTTAGCAGAAACCTACAGGCTCATCGATTTTCAGACGGGAGTAAAAATCACGGGAGCAGGCTTCCCTTTATACACTGGTAAAGGCGCAAAACTTCAACGGGCTCTTATTAACTTTTTCCTGGACGAAGCAGATAAAGCAGGTTACCTCGAGCTGATTCCTCCATTTGTAGTTAACGAGGATTCAGGCTTCGGAACAGGTCAATTACCTGATAAAGAGGGACAGATGTATCATGTCACTGAGGATGACCTATATCTGATACCGACTGCAGAAGTTCCGATCACCAATGTTTACCGAGATGTGATTGTTGACCGGAATCAATTCCCAATCAAACACTGCGGCTATTCTCCTTGTTTCAGAAGGGAAGCAGGGTCATATGGAAAAGATGTTCGCGGTCTGAATCGCCTGCATCAATTTGAAAAAGTGGAGATTGTGCAAATCGCACATCCCGATACAAGTTATGACCTTTTGGATGAGATGGTTGAGCACGTGAAAGGATTGATGAGAAAACTTGAGCTACCTTACAGAATTTTGCGATTGTGCGGAGGTGACCTAGGCTTCGCCGCAGCTTTAACTTTTGATTTCGAGGTGTATAGTGCTGCTCAAAAAAAATGGCTTGAGGTCAGCTCTGTATCAAACTTTGAGGCATTTCAAGCCAATAGATTGAAATGTCGGTACCGTACAGAAAACAAGAAAACTCAACTTGTACATACGCTAAACGGCTCTGCTATGGCCTTACCTAGAATTATGGCAGCATTATTGGAGAACAACCAAAAAGAGAATGAGATCCTCATTCCGGCGGCGCTGCAACAATACACCGGATTTAAATCAATTGAGAAAAAATGAGGAAATATTTGTGTTTTTTGATTGTGTGCTGTGTTCTAATTGTTGCATGTGATCAAACAAAATATTCGAAGGAAATCTCACAGATTGAGTCAATGGAGAATCGTCTTGATTCAGTTGAAAAAATCCTCTTAAACATTGATACACTTGGGTTTACCGAAGCAGGACAGAAATTTTTTGATAACCTGAATTTTGTCCAACAAGCCTACACAGAAACTTCGGACACTATGCCTCGGGATGTGGCAATGCTTATGTCAGATTACCGAAGTCTCAAAAAACCTTCCAAAGGATTTATGAGTAGATTCTTCAGCGTGAATGAAGAATTGAAATTCTCAAAAGAACAACTAAGAGATTTAAAGGAAGATTTGGAGCACAATCGAATGGAAGCAGAACTCGTTAAGAAATCACTACAGGACGAAAGTCTTGCAGTCGAAAATGTAATTTCAGACATAGAAGGGTTAAGACTGAGTGCGGAATACACACGAGAAAACAGGGCTCGATTAGAACCAAGAATTGATAGTTTAATCCAAGTAATTAAAACCAAAGGAATATAAAACGGCTCGCATCCATAGCATTTGTTTTAGTTGCATCAGTTGCTTTTGCACAAACAGGAGATGAACAATTGGCGAAGTATTACCTCGAATCGGGTGATTACGAAAAGGCTAAGTTGTATTATGAGAAACTCTACGACAAAAAGCAGAGCTCCGATAACTACAAAGGATTGTTGCTCGTCTACAAAGAAATAGGCGATTATAAGGAAGCAGAAAAGCTCATTAAGAGATACGAAAAAAAATCAGGCTCCAACACCATCTTTATTGACCTCGGAGATATATACGAAGCCCAAGGAGAATTCGACGAAGCCAAAAAAGCATATCGGAAAGCCATTAGTGAATTGCCTAAGAGTCAAGGAATGGTGATCAGAACTGCCAACGAGTTTATTCGGCTGAATAAACTTGATATGGCAATGGAAACTTACCAAGCAGGAAAGAAACTTTTGGATGGTCGGTACCCCTTTAGCTATGAAATAGCGGGACTATACGGCACGATGGGTGATAAAGAGAGGATGATAAGTGAATACCTCGACCTTTTGGAATACAATGAGGCCTATCAGCAGACTATTCAAAATGCTTTGAATCGCAGCATAAGCTTCGAGGATGATGAAGAGGGGGTTGAAATGTTGCGCACAGAACTACTTCGCAGAGTACAAAAATCACCTGATTCGGTCATCTATGCTGAAATGCTGATTTGGCTCTTTCTTCAAGACAAAGATTTTAATTCGGCTTTCGTTCAATTAAAAGCTTTAGATAAGCGATTGGGAGAAGACGGCAGAAGGCTTCTTCAACTCGCAGGCCTTTGTAGCAACAATGAAGCTTTTGGTGTTGCAGAAAAAAGCTATCGCTATATCGCTGAAAAAGGCAAATCCAACCCGTACTACAGCTATGCCAGAACAGGTATGTTGAAGTCTAGATTTGAAGTGCTCAGAAGAGAATTCCCCCCTGACACAACCGCTTTAAGAGAGCTTAAGGGCGAGTATGAAACCACCCTTGAAGAGTTGGGTGTAAATGGTGAGACTATCGGGTTGATGAGGCAAAAGGCCATTTTGGAGGCTTATTACCTCGGTGAACTGGAAGCGGCCAATCTAACCCTGAATGAAGCTTTAGAAACCAATGTTCCTTCGGAAAGTTTGAGAGCTGAGATTAAACTTGAACTAGCTGAAATTCTGATTGCGAAAAACTATATCTGGGATGCTTCTTTGCTATGTTCTCAGGTAGATAAGGATTTTAAGAATGATGTTCTGGGCTCAAAGGCTAAGTTTTTAAATGCCAAGATTAGCTACTACAGCGGAGATTTCGAATGGGCACAAGCTCAATTGGACATTCTAAAAGGAGGAACTTCGCGTTTAATAAGTAATGATGCGATTGAATTGTCACTTTTGATAACCGACAATTTGAATTTGGATACGATCAGAGACCCGATGCTCATGTTTGCCAGAGCTGATCTGCTTACGGTTCAAAGAGATTTCATTGGCGCAAACAAAACCTTGGACAGTCTTTCTGAACAATACCCGAGCCATTCGCTCAACGATGAAATATTGATGCTAAAGGCCAGAATGGCTGAAAACGAGTACCGGTATGAAGAAGCGATTGCGATTTACGAAAAGGTGCTAGCTGATCATTACTTCGATATCACGGCGGATAATGCCTTGTTTCGGTCTGCAGAACTTCATGAAGAAAAACTAGGGCAGCCTACTAAGGCAGCCGAGCTTTACAAGCAATTGATGATGGATTTTCCGGGAAGTCTTTACGTGGTGGAATCGCGAAAACGATTCAGAAACATTAGAGGGGACGACCCCAATACGGACACACCGCGAAAAATTGAAGAAGAATTCTAATAACGGTCTTTGAGCTTCCTCAAAATCAAATAAGAGAGCACGCTGGTTGCGATTCCGATGTACCCGACGATATCGAAATTCTCAAAAGTTCCGTCGGGATTTTCAAAAATTATCAAACCCGCCAAGAAAGCCGCGATTCCCTGACCAAGACTCAATAAGGAAGATCTCAAACTCATAAAAGTACCGCGGTGATTGGGATTTGCTGTTCCCAAGACCATTGCCGAAGCAGGCACCATCCTTCCTGCAGCAAAAACGAAGAACATGCTCGAGAATATCAGTACAAACCAAATCGGCGCAGGTTTCATATGGGTGATCGCGTATATCGGGATCAGCGAAATTAACATCAGAACCAAAAATGTTGGCAGACGACCTCTCCTATCGGCCACTTTTCCAAAAAACGGAGAAGTAAAAACCGTTAAAGCTCCGCCAATCAAATAGATATAGGTCAACTCAATTTCTTTAAAACCCACATTGGCAACCGTGTAAGGGGATATAAATGGAATAATACTAAACTGTCCGAAGACTATTAAAACGGTAAATGCCATTGCCAAGAGTTGGTTCTTATCCTTGGTAACTACAATCAACCCCTTTATCGAATTCCTGAGTCTGGAACCATTTTTTTGAAGGTGTGAGTTAACCGGAGGGACCAATTTGAATGCAAATCCATAGAGAATGGTTGCAAAACCTGCAATCATGAAAAATGCTACCTCCCATCCAAACTTGGTACCTAAAAAAAGACCCAAAGGAACTCCTAGCGAAGCAGCTGCAGAAAATCCCGTCATGATTATTCCCATAGCTCTCCCTCTTCTCTCATTGGGAACCACATCTCCCACTATTGACAAAACCAAAGCACCGATAATACCTCCAAATAAACCGGTAAGAGATCTAGCAGCCAAAAGCATTTCAATACTTCCTGCAAATCCAACAAGGAATGTACTGATGATAAATCCGCCATAAACAAAGAGTAAAGCTTTTCTCCGATCAAAGAAATCAAGAAAGAATATGGCAGCAACTCCCGAAATAGCGGCAGCAAATGTGTATGAAGAAATGACCGAGCTCCACATCTCCGGACCTATACCAAAAATACGCTTGAATTGAGGCCCCAACGGCATCATGATCATGAAGTCCATGATGTGAGTAAAGTTGATTCCTGCAAGAACAAAAAGAAGTAAACGTTCGGTTTTCACGCCGCAAAGGTAGGCCGACTTTACAGGGAAGCCTATCGGCTCTAACTACTCCTCTATAGATTTAACCGATATATCCCGTACCTGAATCACCGCACCATAAGAAATACAGTACTGGGCCAATCCATAGGTGATCATGATGAGGAAGTGCGAATGATCCAATTCATGAACGAACTTATTCCATGCCAAGATGCTATCAGATGCAACAAAGAGAATGGCACCAATGGCTATCGAGCGAAAGGACCTTGGGCTTACCTTTTTGTACCGATTCAGGGCGATGAGAAGCATCAGCGAAATCACCATGGTGTATACCATTACAGGACCAATCATGTCGTGAAGGAATTCTTTGATCGCATTAAAGAAGAAGTATCCGTATCCTACAACTAAGATCATCACCCAACCGTATCGTTTGAGCAACTTTATTTCATGGTTCTGCTCGTATGTTTTAGAAAAGGCGATTATATACAAAACATGTGCAAGCATAAAGCTACCCAGCCCAAAAATGAAGAAAGAACCTCGATCTTGAAACATCAAAACCACATCACCGCCCAGGGAAAAAACAAGTCCGAAAAGAATCAGATAAGCAAAGGGCGACTTTCCGTAAAGGGATAGATTCAAAAAGAAATAGACAATTAGCGAAGTAAGTAGGGCCGGTTTGGTTAAAGCGGTCAGGAAAGAAAATTCGATCTCACCTGAGACCAAATGGATGGCCAATAAGGATAGATAAATCAGCGCGAAGAGACGATCGCGATTCACTCGGCTTTGGCGATTTTATGAAAACTCAATCGATAAAGCACCACACCTGATACAACTGCAATAGCTGCGGTAAGTATCGGAACCCAAATAGGTATGAGACCCTGTGTAAACAAGAAAACCGCAACTCCAATTGAGATAAAAAAACGGAGGCTTTCCATTTTCAATCCATAAGGTCTGTTGTCAAAAACGGTCCCGAGAGATGCCACAGAATAGATGATTGCCGCAGCAATTGCGAGCTGGTAAATTACTATGAATTCACCTAAATTAAAGAGGAAAAGAGCGGTAAACAAGAGAATTACCACATACTGTGCAAAGAGGTAGAAGTTTAGTCCTGTTGAAATCTCAATCTCATATTTTTTATACGTGTCCTTCTTTACGTCCTTTGGAGCACGAAACCCACCCATTTCTTCAGGATACCAGCCGGGAGGAGCAAATGTGAAGCGAATCTTGTTCCAAAACCCGGGAATGGTTTTGAGTTCCTGCCATAACCTTACGAAGGGCTGAACGTTAGCCGTGACAGGGTTCCATGAGTTTGTAGGGGTTGTTATTCCATAAGTAGGGGTCTCTTCCTCATTCTGAAAAGTCCCAAACATTCTGTCCCAAATCATCAATGTGGCTGCATGATTTCGGTCAATGTATTTAGGGTTACGTCCATGGTGAACGCGATGGTGAGAAGGGGTATTAAACAGATATTCAAACCATCTCGGCATTCTGGTAATGACCTCAGTATGTATCCAAAACTGGTAAAGCAAATTGAATGCCCCCATTAAAAGGAACCACTCTGTCTTGAATCCCAAGAAAGCCAAGGGAAAGTAGAAATAGAAGGTGAACATTTTCTGAAAGGTGCTCTGTCGCAACGCCACCGATAAATTGTAGTCTTCGCTTTGATGATGTACCACGTGACCCAGCCAGAACAAATTTACCTCGTGACTCATCCTGTGAGCCCAATAGTAAAAAAAGTCAACTCCGATGAAGCATAGTACAATCCAATACCAAGCGTCCTCGAGGGTAAAAAACCGAAAGTGCTCATAAACGAAAGCGTAGGCCGCCACAGTGAATACCTTGGCAAAGACCCCTGTCAATTGTTCCACGATTCCACAGCTTATATTTGTAACTGCGTCATTGAGCCTGTACAGTTTTCGGTTCTTGAAATAACCATACGCCACTTCCATCCCGATGAGGATGAAAAAAATAGGAATTGAAAGTATTACGGGGTTAACATCCATCGCTGACAAAAATACAAAATGAGGGTGCAACCCGTCAAGACTAAGAAGATTGCAATATGATACTATATAACGTAACTGTAAATATCGATGTTGAAGCGCACGATGAATGGCTTAAATGGATGAAAGAAGTGCACATACCCGATGTTTTGGCTACTGGTTTGTTCTTCGACGGGAAGATTGCCAGGATACTTGCTGAAGAAGCGGGAGGAAAATCCTATAGCGTCCAATACTTAGCTAAGTCTATGGAAGATTATGAGCGCTACCAAAATGAACACGCTCATCGACTTCAAGCAGATCACGAAAAAAACTTCGGCGGCCGCTACGTCGCATTTCGAACCTTGTTGAATGTGGTTCATCATGAAAAAGGTTAGGGCCAAAAAACACCTAGGGCAGCATTTCTTGAAAGAGCCGAAGATCGCCGAGAGAATTGCTTCTGGTATTTCTGATCAGAAAATTCTAAAAAGGGTCTTGGAAATCGGTCCAGGGACAGGAATTCTCACGCGGGCACTAATGGACAGGAATGAATTTGATCTCAAACTTATCGAGATTGACTCAGAATCAGTTGAACACCTTCATGAAAGACATCCGGAGCTCACAGATCATATAATTGAAGGTGATTTCTTAAAAATGGACCTGGTTTCGGTTTTTGACGGTGCTCCTTTTGTTCTGACAGGGAATTTCCCCTACAACATCTCTTCTCAGATACTCTTTCGCGTGGTTGAGAACGCTGATTTAATGCCCGAGATGGTGGGTATGTTTCAAAAAGAAGTTGCAGAGCGAGTAGTAGCCAAACCAGGCTCTAAAGTCTATGGAATATTGAGTGTTTTGGTTCAAGCTTATTTCAGCACGGATTATCTTTTTTCTGTGAGTGAAGGATGCTTCAATCCGCCACCCAAAGTGAAAAGCGGAGTTATACGACTCATTCGTAATAATAGAAACGTCCTGCCCGTCCCCTATTCTTTTTTCAAGACCGTGGTAAAAACGGCATTTAATCAGCGACGCAAAACATTAAGAAACAGCCTATCAAACCTACTTGACGATAATCTGAAAAATGCCTTGTCGGAAGTTCTAAAATTAAGACCCGAACAATTGGATAATGAGGCATTTCTGGATTTGGCCAAACAACTTCATACGAGAAAATAGGTCGTCAAGAATTCGTAAAAAAGTCTTCCTCCAGTGTTGGAGATCAATTAATAACCAGCTTTTTGGCGACGATTCCATTGGCCAAATGTATTTCGGCGGTATATATTCCGGGAGGAATTTCCAGTTGAAAGCGATGGCTTAGATCTCTGTTAACCTCATCCTTCCATTCGTAAACAAGATCGCCCTTTACACCCAATACTCGCAATCCTACTATTGGTTCAGTTTGGGTGGTAATGGAGAAGTCACCATTTGATGGATTTGGGTAAATCGATTTAATCTCTTTTCCCAGCTCTGCATTCAAAACTGAAGAAGTTTGAGACTCTAAAATGGTATGTATTTCGTTAATATCCAACGAAGTAATCACTTGATGAATTCCTGAAGGCCAATCAATTACAAGACTATCAATACTCTCATTCTGACCCAAACCAAAGTGGAGTCGCATATCATTTTGGCTAAATCTGTGTATTCCGCCATCCTGATATCGATATTGTGCTTCTTCTCCTGCATAAAGGATAACCTTAGCATGAATTCCGTGAGGATTACTTACTACACCTTGAAGTTCAATCTTCAACCAATTATTCTCATTTCCTTGGTTTCGATAGAGTTTAAAGTTCGCTTCGTCGAGCCAATATATTGAAGATCCATTGGTAACAAAAAGATCCAAAAAACCATCATTATTATAATCAACCGTTGTCACGGATTCGGCAACTCCTTCTATACCTCCGTCTGCCCCCCAAGCACCCTCATGTCGGATAAATGAGTTTCCTTCATTCTCCCAAAGAATATTAGGTTGATTGGTGGCGTAATTAGATCTGATTGCGTAAATGTCCAGGTCCATATCGTTGTCAAAATCTCCTGATACAACTGAAAATAGATTGTCATCCGCAGAAAACCCATCAAGAAAAAGCTCGGTGAAGGTAAAATCTCCTTGATTCAGAAAAAACCGAGCTCCTACAGGTGGCGACCCGGGAAACGAAGAATCGATTAATTCAATTTGCTCTGAGACAACTCTTATTGCCAGGGTCTCTGATTGATCATCTGGTGTCGCTACCCGAAATCTTAGATTTTGAGTAGCTTCATCAAATCCAACGTACAAATGAGTCATTGTGAGGGTATCAACCAATTCGGGAAAACCAATTGCTGATTCGTCCGTGAAAGACAGAGTTGTCTCATAAACGTTCCCATCAATTACCGTTAACACCTCTTCTCCCTTAATTACCAATAAAGTGCTGTTCTGACCGCTTGGAAGAATTTCAATGGAGTATTCATTCGATTCCGAGGTGGTTTCAAATAGACCCAGGTTTTGATTCTGCCCCAGATCAATTTTAACGCGCAGAGTTGAGTCATTAGTTTGCTCTAGATTGTTGCCCTTATCAGCCAAGCCAAGAAATACATCAGGAAGAAGATCCCCGTTGAAATCGGCAATGTTTGCATCATATACCCTGGTGTATTCCAATTCTTCTTCCAATGAGAACGATCCGTCTTCAAAAGAATACAGAAGCGTATTCAGCTCTCTGATTAGAAGACTCATATTCCCGTCATCCATAAAATCGGCGGGAATCGAAAAGAGGGACGATAATGCGGAGAAATCATAGAGCTCAGACTGATCTACAAAAGAATTTCCGTTCTGATTAATCATTAATATGGGAGGCACTGATTCCGCTGATCTCGCAACATTATTTAAAATCACATCGATGTATCCGTCATTGTTAACATCGACAATTCCAGTAGTTCTTCCCGAAGCATCTTCATCGATTCCCAAATTGTAGAATTCAACCTCGTTTTGAAGAACCAAACCATTGTCATTAATCAAGACTAAATTTCTTGATGAACCTCCTGCAGTTAATACCAGGTCTTGGTCTCCGTCATTCTCCAGATCGAAAAAAGCCCCTCCATGCCAATCGTTTACAACCAAATCCTGGGCGTTTAAAATAGTTTCATCAAACGATTCGACATTATTTATAAAGTATCTGGGAAAGTCATCTTCCTGGTACAAATCATTGGTATTGAAATGGCAGGAGGTGAACAAATCAGGAAATGAATCATCATTTATTTTACCCCATGAAGAACCAAAGGATTTACCGCGGTAATCGATACCAACATTGGCTGCTTCATCAACGAAATTAACTTGACAAAAAACTGTTGACGGAAGAATCAAAATAGAAAGAAGAAGGAAACTCAATCTAAACATCACTCTTATGGTAGTTTATATCAGCAATTGTAAAGGTAAGGGACTTTTGAGTAGACATCAAGCCATTAGCTCAGTATGTGATTGGCTCTAAATGTGTTTCATTACAACCAAAGTATGAGATGCGATAGTAGATATTTTCCCGACGTTTCACCGTGGAATATATGTTGCCAAGTCCCTTTTCTTATTTTTGGGCGACTTCATGCAGTTCGAACTTAACAAAGAATACCTCGACGACCTCAGCGATGCCATTGCCGAAGGTCGTGACACTTACTTAAAAAGTGAGCTGGACGAGTTGCATCCCGCCGACATTGCCGAAATCTTTGATAAGCTCAAAGCTCCTGAATTGAGTTACCTGTTCAAGCTTATTGAAAGTGAGAAAGCTGCCGAGGTGATGATTGAACTCGATGAAGATGATCGAGAAAAGCTACTGGCCACCTTAACTTCCAAGGAAATTGCCGAACAGGTGATTGACAACATCGACTCCGACGATGCCGCTGACGTTCTCGCAGAGCTCCCCGAAGAGAAGCAGGCAGAGGTAATTGCCAATATTGAAGATGAAGAGCAACGGAGTGATATTAGCGATCTTCTGCGATACGAGGAAGATTCTGCCGGTGGGATCATGGCAAAAGAGCTGGTAAAGGTTAAGCGATCCTGGACCATTGCAAGAGGTATACGCGAAATGCGGAAACAAGCGGAAGACATCGATCAGGTCTATACAATTTATGTCACGGATGATGAAGACAAATTGGTGGGAACTCTATCCTTGAAAAAACTGCTCTTCTCCTCTTCATCAATTAAAACGCCAATTGAAGACATCTATTCAGAACAGCCGCTTCACTACACCTTCCCGGATACTTCAGGGGAAGATTGTGCAAACATGATGGAAAAGTACGATCTGGTTGTTTTGCCGGTGGTGGAGCAGGATATGACGCTTTTGGGACGAATAACCATCGACGACGTTGTCGACCTGATTAAAGAAGAAGCAGAGCGAGATTATCAGTTGGCATCAGGTATTTCTGAAGCAGTTGAATCAGATGATACGGTTTGGCTCTTAACACGTGCTCGTTTGCCTTGGCTCTTAATTGGGTTACTTGGTGGTGTCTTGGTGGCTCAGGTAATCGGAATATTTGAAGAAACTTTAGCTGAAGTTGCCAAATTAATGGTCTTTGTTCCATTGATTGCAGCGATGGCAGGAAATGTGGGGGTCCAATCCTCGGCGATAGTGGTTCAAGGATTAGCGAATAAGAGTTTGGATTCAAGCGGAATTTTCCAGAAGCTTTTTAAAGAACTGACCGTAGCTCTGCTGAATGGCGCCATTTGTGGGGTGGCGATTTTGGGCTACAGCATCTTGTTCATGGATTCGTACGCATTGAGTTATACCGTAGGAGTTTCTCTTTTTTCGGTAATCATCATCGCCGCTCTTTTTGGCACATTGGTTCCCTTGGTGTTGGATAAAGTGAAAATTGATCCTGCACTCGCCACAGGACCTTTCATTACTACGATGAATGATATAATCGGATTGAGTGTATATTTCATTTACGCCAAACTATTTTTTGGGATTTGAAAAAGGTGCTCTTCATCGATCGGGTGCATCCAAGTTTAGAAGAGGAACTTGAAAACAACGGTTTCACCTGTGATCATAACTACAAAGGTTCATATCAAGAGGTAAAAGGTGAAATAGGGCAATACGTGGGAATGGTCATTCGCAGTCGCATTCCTATCGACCGTTCCTTTATGGCTTCGGCAAAGTCATTAAAGTTTATTGCCAGATCAGGAGCCGGATTGGAGAATATCGATTTGAAGGCGGCCGAACAGTATGGAATCTCTGTTCACAATTCTCCCGAAGGAAATATGGATGCCGTCGGAGAACACGCAATTGCGATGTTGCTGTGCTTATTCAATAATATCTTGAACGGCGATCGCGAAGTAAGGGCGGGCATATGGGATCGTGAAGGAAACCGAGGAATAGAACTTGCTGGTAAAACCGTAGGAATTATCGGATTCGGCTTTATGGGTAGCGCCCTGGCAAAGAAACTGAGAAGCTTTGATTGTGAGATCATTGCGTATGACAAATACAAAACCAACTTCGCTCCTGATTACGTAGAAGAAACTTCTCTTGAAGACCTGAAAAAAAGATCAAAGATTATCTCGATTCATCTCCCGCAGAGCAAGGAAACCATGAGATATGTGAATAAAGATTTTATCGAATCTTGTTCAAAAGCTTTCTTCCTTATAAATACAGCCAGAGGAAGTCATGTTGTCATCAAAGATTTGATGGACGGAATTGCCAATGGCAAGGTCAAAGGAGCTTGCTTGGATGTTTTGGAATTTGAGAAAAGTAGTTTTGATCTTACCTATGACGAAATGCCCGAATCATTTAAGCGATTGGCGGATAGCGAAAGGGTAATTCTCAGTCCACACGTTGCGGGATGGACACGTCAGAGTTACCGAAAATTGTCTCAGTTTCTTGCGAAGAAAATACTCGCTCAAAATTGAAACGTTAAACTGAACACGTAGGCACGGATGTCAATAATACTCCCCTCATTTTCAAAAGTGAGAATGTAAGCAGGCAAAGGAGAAGTTAATCGTCTTGGTGAAACATCTCTGCCAAAGAGGAGTGCAATGGAACTTCCATCAAAAGTCTTAATGCTACCGCCTACTTTGAAATAGGACAGATCGCCTAACCTGACAAATCCATCATCCGGATCAAAACCCACTCCAGCTCCCATCACTAGGATGGGGCTAATTTTTTTTCTGGTTGTTAGCCTTAACTCTCCTTGCAAAGGAACAAGATATCCATCCACACCTAATCTCAATCTAATTCCCGTTCCCACTCCTGCACTGATGAAGTCATTAAAAGAAATCATCGGGGTAACTGAAACAGCATAAAATATCCCGGCATCAGATCCTTGTTCTCCGTTGCCAAAACCAGCATCGACCCCCAAATCAAAAAACAAGCCCTTCCTTGGTTTAAAAGCCCTCCTTTTAATCTGACCGTCAGATAAAAGCTCATCTCCCTTCATTTGTGAATAAACCTCTTCCTTCTGCACCCTCATGAAGGATGTGTCCTTGAGCATGATCAAAAACTCGTTCAACGAATCACGTGTCAGCTTTCCTCTAATGATTTCTGAATTCTTTAAGAGAAAAATATCTTGGTCTTGAGCAAAAGAACCTATTCCACAGGCAGAGAAAAGGCATAGAAGGAATAATGATTTCAACTTGTGGTTCTTCATATACAGTAACCTTAAAAGATGTTTTGAGTACATGTCAAACTTCGCGCAGCCAAAAGAATATCATCAATATTTCACGATTCCACTAAAACCATCCTAGCTGTGCTCCTGCTTCTCTGCTCAACCAAAACTTTTTTACCGATTAGAAGTCGACTGATTGTTTCTTGATCGTAATGCCTGATAGTTACCAATTCGCAGGGATGATTGTGTAAGACTTCGTAGCGATCGCGAAAACGCTCTAATAATTGATCTAATTTTTCTTTTTGGTAATCAACGCAAATACTGAAGTTGAGAGCCGAATTCTGCATAAGGTGAATCCGTAATCCACTCTTCACAAACTCTGCAAAGAGTTCACTTAAGTTGGCCTCATTCACAAAAGAGAAATCTCTAGGGGTAAAGGAAATGAGAATCTGGTTTACTTTGAAAATATAAGAGGGCACCAAGGAATCAGAGAAAGTGCTGGAATCAATAATCGTTCCTCGTTCTTCGGGTTTTAAGAATGATCTGACATTCAGAACAATACCTTTATTCTGTAGAGGTTTTATTGTTTTTGGATGGATTACGGAAGCGCCATAATAAGCCAATTCAATGGCTTCTCTATAGCTAATCCTCTTCAATAAAACTGCATCGGAAAAGTACTTTGGATCAGCGTTTAACACACCAGGGACATCTTTCCAAATGGTCACACTTTCTGCATCTAGCGCGAAGGCCATAATAGCCGCCGAAAAATCTGAACCTTCCCTGCCCAGTGTAGTAGTATTTAACTCGGCTGTATGACCAATAAATCCTTGAGTCAACATGATACGACGTCCATTCATCGATTCCAAAATGTTCCATTTTTCTTGAACCAACTCGGATGTTTTAGACCAATCCACTTTTCCCTCTCTGTAGGTATTATCCGTTCTGATTAGTCTTCTGGCGTCGACCCAATTTGCGTGCAACCCTCTTAGATTGAGGTACTCCGAAATGATGGTAGTTGAGAGAACCTCACCAAAACTGACAATACCATCATAGTCGAAATCGTAATTATCTGATGGCTGCCGGTTCAACCTGGTCTCAAGGTCGGTTATGACTCGGTCAAAGGACTTTTGAATTACTTCTGAATCTTCTAATTCGTTAATTAAATCCCGATGAAAGGCTTTAATCTCTTCAAGTCCAGACTGGAGGTTTTCGTTATCAGATCTATATGCTTCGACCAAGTTCTCGAAAGCATTAGTCATCTTCCCCATAGCGGAAATCACAACAACAAGATCACCCCGAGAGTGACTCTGAATCACTTCAAGAAGATTTTTTATTCCCGCTGCATCTTTTACTGAAGCACCCCCGAACTTAAATACTTTCATCAATCTTGTATTTGATTTCGCGTCAAGCGACCATCCAACCATTCATTAGTTAGTCCTGCGTTGTATTTTTTGTAGAAAGAAATGGCTGATGCGTTCCAATCTAAAACTTGCCATTCCATTCTGGCATAATTCCGATTCTTAGCAATGCGAATAACCTCTTCGAATAAAAGCTTCCCAATTCCTTTTCGTCGTTCAGACGATTTGACAATAAAATCTTCCAAGTGTACGCCTCTGCCTTTCCAGGTGCTATACTTCTCATAGAACATAGCCGTACCCAAAATTTCGCCATTGCGATCCGCAACAATAATCTCAATTATGGATTTAGTTCCGAAACAATCTTGCTCCAATTGAGCAGCAGTAAGTTCTACCTCCAGGGGTGCCTCTTCAAATTCTGCGAGTTCTCGAATCAACGCATGAACGAATGGAATGTCGTCACGCCTGGCCTTTCGAATTATAATTTCAGACTCCATTGGAGCAAAGGAAAGGATTTTTGAAAATGCTTTGACTCACCTTGGGTTCAACATGGTTTTTCCATTGAAAAAATCGCATATTTGTACACCTACTGAACCCTACCATGAGTAAACTAACTACGCTCTCAGAATTTATTGTTGAGCGACAAGCTGACTTCCCATTTGCCAAAGGGGAGCTCTCTCGATTATTAAGCGCAATTCGTTTAGCCGCCAAGGTGGTAAACCGGGAGGTGAATAAAGCCGGTCTTGTCGATGATATTCTCGGCGCTGTTGGCGGAGAAAACGTTCAAGGAGAAGAGCAACAAAAGCTTGATGTTTACGCCAATAATCAAATGATTCTTGCTCTACAGGCTCAGCAGGAGGTTTGTGGGATAGGTTCAGAAGAAAATGAAGACTTCATTGCCTTCGAAAAAGGTCAGGCCGTTTGGGGTAAATACATTGTTCTAATGGATCCATTAGATGGATCATCAAATATCGATGTCAATGTTAGTATTGGAACCATTTTTTCGATTTATCGTCGAAAGAGCAAACCAGGAACGGTAGCAGATATTGATGATTTTCTTCAGCCTGGATTAGACTTGGTCGCCGCGGGCTACGTTATTTATGGTTCTTCTACCATGCTGGTATTTAGCACGGGAAATGGGGTTAATGGATTCACGTTGGATACCTCAATTGGCGTTTTCTGTTTATCGCATCCGAATATGCGTATTCCTGCAGATGGAAAGATTTATTCTATCAATGAAGGAAACTATAAGCAGTTCCCTGAAGGTGTGAAGCGATACATAAAGTATTGTCAGGAAGAGGACGAAGAAACGAACAGACCTTACACAAGCAGGTATATCGGTTCACTTGTAGCTGACTTTCACCGAAACCTCATAAAAGGTGGAATTTATGTTTATCCTCAAACAGGAGCTAACCCAAAAGGTAAGTTGCGTTTGATGTATGAAAACATTCCGCTTGCATTCCTTGTTGAGCAAGCCGGTGGGAAAGCATCAGATGGTGAAAATCGAATTATCGAGATTCAACCAGAGCATCTCCACCAACGAACTCCGCTTTTCATTGGCTCCAGAAATATGGTAGAAAAAGCCGAAGCTTTTATGAGGGAGTTCAGCCCTGTAGAAGCTCGATCGGAAGCATGAATATTTCAGAAATTGCTCAGTACTACACTGAAAACGTAAGGACAAAACAAATCACAAAGGCCCTTCAAGGCGAGTGTTCAAAGGTTTATTTAAGAGGTGTTTCGGGATCAGGCTTGCCCTTTTGGGCTCAAGGAGTAATAAAGGATAGTCAAAAAAATCATCTCTTTATTCTCAATGATAAAGAGGAGGCCGCCTACTTCCACAATGATCTTCAAAGGGTAGAAGGAAAAGAATTCGTGTCCGTTTTTTTCCCTGAAACCTTCCGAATACCTTACCAGGTTGAAAACACTGACAACAGCAATATTGTCTTACGTGCCGAAGCACTGAAATCAATTGCCCGTCAAGGCTCACGACCTCGAGTTGTGATCACTTATCCGGATGCTTTGGCAGAATTGGTTATCACGAGGAAGCAATTAGGCAATCATACATTCAAAGTAGAAGCAGGAAAAGAGTACAGCATTGATTTCTTGAATGAGTTACTCTCTGAATACGAATTTGACAGGGTTGACTTCGTTTATGAGCCAGGACAATTCTCTATTCGCGGAGGTATCGTCGACATCTTTTCATTTGGTGAAGACCACCCCTACAGGCTGGAGTTTTTCGGGGATGAACTCGAGTCGTTGCGACGCTTTGATCCCATAACTCAACTATCTACTGAGAGTGCGAAGAAATTTTCGATTATTCCCAACATTCAGCATCAAACTCTGCTTGAATCTCGTGAGACGTTCCTGGATTTCTTAGGCAAGGAGACCGTAGTTTTTCTGAAAGATGAAAACTTCGTGGCCGATCGACTTGATACCGTGTATGAGATGGCCGAAAAGCAATTTGCAAAGATCAAATCTCCAATGAATCACCTCCCACCTGCAGAAATGTATCTAAAAGGTGAAACCTTTCTAGAAAGGTTGGGAAGTTTTCGCACAATGGAGTTGAGCTTCGCTAAAACAGACGAGAAGTCGACCATTCCATTCAGTCAATCTCCACAACCCGTTTTCCATAAGAACTTTGATCTTTTAATTGAGAACCTGAACGACAATAGTTCAAAAGGCTACAAGAATCACATCTTTTGTTCAGGGGAGAAACAAGCTGAACGGCTTGAAAAAGTCTTCGAAGACCTAAATGCTCATGTAGAATTCGAGCCTGTACTTACCCAAATCTCCGAGGGATTTGTCGATCATGATCTTAAGATTTGTTGTTACACAGATCACCAGATTTTTGAGCGTTACCACCGGTTCTACTTAAAAGAAGGTTTTAAGAAAACGAAAGAGGCGTTAACCTTAAAAGAGCTGAGTTCACTCCAGCCAGGAGACTTTGTCACCCATATTGATCATGGCGTAGGGAAATTTTCAGGGCTGGAGAAAATAGATGTGAACGGCAAAGAACAAGAAGCCATTCGTCTGGTTTATCGAGATAATGATATCCTATACGTAAGCATTCATTCCCTTCACCGAATTAGCAAATACTCAGGAAAAGACGGCGCTGAACCTTCTATAAATAAGTTAGGGAGTGGTGCTTGGGCCAAGGCCAAAGCTAAAACCAAAAAAAGGGTTAAAGAGATCGCATATGACCTCATAAAACTCTACGCTAAAAGAAAAGCTCAAAAAGGTTTTTCATTTTCGAAGGACAACTATTTACAAACCGAACTTGAAGCTTCTTTTATCTATGAAGACACCCCCGATCAAGTAAAGGCAACACAGGATGTAAAAGAAGACATGGAGTCTGAATCGCCCATGGATCGATTGGTTTGTGGAGATGTGGGTTTTGGGAAAACGGAAATTGCCATCCGCGCAGCATTTAAAGCTATTTGTGATAGCAAGCAGGTTGCAGTTCTTGTTCCCACAACCGTTCTATCCATTCAACATTTTAAAAACTTCAAAAAACGATTGGAGGAATTCCCTGCAAAAGTTGGTATCCTCAATCGATTCATCACTGGCAAAAAGCAATCAGAAACCCTTAAAGGCCTTGAATCAGGAGAAATTGACATCGTAATAGGAACGCACAAACTGGTAGGAAAAAACGTAAAGTTTAAGGATCTCGGTTTATTGATTGTCGATGAAGAGCAGAAGTTTGGGGTTGGAGTTAAAGACAAGCTAAAAAACATAAAGGCAAATGTGGACAGTCTGACGATGACAGCCACACCTATACCGAGGACGCTTCAGTTTTCAATGATGGGAGCCAGAGACCTCAGTATTATCAATACTCCCCCACCAAATAGATTTCCCGTGCAAACTGAGCTCTACAGTTTCAACGAAGAGATTATTCGGGATGCAGTTAGTTATGAAATAAGCAGAGGTGGGCAAGTTTTCTTCGTTCACAATAAGATTCAGAATATTCAAGAAGTTGCGGGAATGATCAAACGATTGGTTCCCGATGCAAGAGTAGTTATTGGTCACGGACAAATGGACGGCACCAAATTAGAGCAGGTAATGACTGATTTCATTGAGGGAGTTTTTGACGTATTGGTCGCTACCACCATTATCGAATCTGGTATTGATATTCCAAATGCTAATACCATAATTATTAATAACGCTCACGAATTCGGTTTGAGTGACCTGCACCAATTAAGGGGTAGAGTTGGGCGAAGCAACAAGAAAGCTTTCTGCTATTTAATATCCCCACCTCAAGCTGTGCTCTCTTCCGAAGCTCGAAAACGGCTGCAAGCAGTAACTCAATTCAGCGATTTAGGCAGTGGATTGAACATTGCGATGCGGGATCTGGACATCCGTGGAGCAGGAAATTTGTTAGGAGGAGAGCAAAGTGGATTCATTAATGATCTGGGCTTTGAGACTTACCAGAAAATTCTCGATGAAGCAGTTAGAGAGTTGAAGGAAAAAGAATTCAAGGAACTCTATGAAAAAGAACTCGAGAAAATAGGAGAATTTGTTAGTGATTGTGTTCTGGAAACGGACTTGGAAATTCTTATTCCCGATAGTTATATCATTGATATCACCGAGCGCCTTAGCGTCTATCGAGATTTGGATAACCTCTCTACGGACGTTGAGATTGAGGTATATCGTGAAAAGCTGCGTGATCGATTTGGAGAACTTCCCAAGGAGACGAATGATCTCTTAGATGCTTTGAGGTTAAGAAGAATAGCAAAGGAAATTGGACTTGAGAAGCTTACACTTAAAGGAGAAAAACTCATAGGGCACTTCCTTACTAATCAAGAATCAGCGTATTACCGAAGTTCGGCTTTCACCAAGGTTTTGAATTTCATTAAAACAAATCCTTTGGGCTACAAAATGTATGAAAAAGGAGAATCCTTGCGTCTTTCAAAAAACGGAGTCAGTAACATTCAAGAAGGACTAGAAGCTCTTTCTCCCATTTATACAAGTGAAGAGGTTGTAAATTAGTCGAAATGGTGCTCTGGCATGGCATTTGGTTACTCTTACCTAAAATCAGGGAAATGAGATTTTTGGTCACGGTTGCAATTATTCTTTCCCCTCTTATGAACTTCGCACAAACAGGAGTTGCTGAGGCGGCGGCTGTTCAACAAGTTGCGGGGGGTCGATCAGTAACAATATCAGGAGGACTTCAAGTTGCCGTTCCGACGGGAGAATTTGCTGAAAACTACGACGGAAACCTCTTCGGAATTTATGCGGAACTCTCTATGCCTTTGCTAAATCTTCCAATAGAAATTGGCGGTGGTTTCGTTTGGCATTCGCTTGCCAGTCAGAGTCAAACAGTTGAAATTGACAACACATTGGTTCCTGATAATGATAGAGGAGATCTCTTTGTAAGAGGAAACGCATATACCTACCAAGTTCATGGGCGAATAAGACCATTTAATGGTCGTTTCAGACCTTATGGAGAACTCTACACCGGAGTAAGAAACTTCAGCATAACTTCAGAGTTGAAATTAGATAACCTCAACCAGGCGTCAGGAGATTTACTAGAAAGAGATTTCACTTTTATGGGAGGATATGCCATCGGTGCCAAATTTCAGCTTCTTCCCGGGTTCTTTTTAGAAGCCAGATATGACAATCAAACAGGAAGCAAAGCTACTTATGTAGATCCTGATTCTATCGTAATTCTATCGGATGGAAGCTTTACTTACGACACACAAAGTTCGCAAACGAATCAGTGGGCAATTTCATTGGGCGTGGCTTTGAGTTTCTGATAGTTACATAATTGCTCCGCCCTTTGGCTGTTCATATTCGGGAATATCCTTATCTCCAATAATCTCCTTTAAATCAACTTCAATCACTTTGCAAATTGAAGTGAGAGCGACATCTGTTTTCCAATTGGCAAACGGTTTGGACATTACTCGCCCAATCACATAGATTTGAAAAAAAATCCAACTTACCACGATAGTAACGGGAATTACCAACCACGCGAACGCAATTTCGTCGAAGGTTTCCACAAATGCAAAAGGGAAGAATGTAACAAAAATGGCCAGGAAAGCCATTGTGTAATAGTCATAGGGAACGGGAAGTGGCGTACTTTTTATTCTTTCGGCCCTCCCTTGTAAATCAGTAATTCTGGTCAACGTATCATCCATTTGGATGTAACTAAACGTATCCATGGTTTCATGGGCATTCAGCTCCTTAATTGCATAGCCCATCAGCATTGCGATGTGAGTCACTTTATTGGACTTTGACATTATTTCCTCGAAGTCTTTGTCGGATAAATGGACTCCTACTTCTTTCCTCCATACTTCCGGGTCATACTGCTCCCTAAGCTGAAGTCTGAGAGCATTTATCCATGCTATTTGGGCTCTCACAATTCTGCAGCAGTCTTGCCATAAATCAGGTGCCATCTCCGCCCTACCGACAATCGTAAGAGCTTGCCTCGTGAAAGTTCTGCTTTCGTTTACTATCCCTCCCCAAATCTTTCTGGCTTCCCACCACCTTTCGTAAGCCGATGTGTTGCGAAAACCAAGAATGATGGCCAATGCAGTACCAAGGATTGCCACGACACCAACGGGAATTGCCCAATCAACCCACAGATGTGAAACCCAGGCCAAACAACCCACTATCGAGCTGAACAAGATGTTCTTCCAAGAATATCTTATCGAGGTATCAAGTCTGAAGTGGGTGCGTACTATCATCGCGCCAAGGCTTTAAGAAAGACGTAAATACGAAATTCAAAAAATCGAAAGATAACTATTTGGTCGATTAGGCAATGGAATGTTCTGAATAAGAAGAATCGCAATAGAAAAATCCCCGATACCTACTTGCTCCGAATGGCGTCTACCGGTTCCATCCGTGCGGCTAAAGAGGCAGGTACCAATCCCGACACCAACCCAATTCCTACCGAAAAGCCCAGTCCTATTAGGATATTCTTTCCTGTAAGTACCAAATCGAAACCCGTAGCTCCCGAGGCTGCGATACTGCCAAGCCAAATAACAATGAGCCCAATAGCCCCACCTATCAAACAAAGCAATACTGATTCGAAAAGGAATTGAAACAGAATAAAGCTCCTTCGGGCTCCAAGAGCCATTTGAATTCCGATGATATTGGTTCGCTCTTTCACTGACACAAACATGATGTTGGCAATACTAAAACCACCCACCAAAATTGAAAAACCTCCGAT
Organism: uncultured Cryomorphaceae bacterium; assembly: GCA_964635965.1. Lineage (GTDB taxonomy): Bacteria > Bacteroidota > Bacteroidia > Flavobacteriales_D > Cryomorphaceae > JAKVAV01. The sequence goes on along the minus strand of CAZWQX010000002.1, from coordinate 41,728 downwards.
AATGATTCCTACAACTTTTAAGATGCCAAATACCTGATCCAAACCGCTATTCAGCATGCTCGATTTGTTTAAAGCAAAATTCTTTTCTTCTGCAGGCCGAAGTTTTCTGATAGATCGCATGTGCATCAATGCCTCGTCTTCCATAGCGTCAAAACTCACAAAACTACCGGGCTTCAATGCAATTTGGGTGTTCGCCCTTTGGAGATTCATTACCATTTGTCCAAACTGAACCGGCACAAGTACCCATTCATCTGCACCATTCCCCAAGAGACTTTGCCCTTCTTTTTCCAAAACCCCTACTACCCTAGCTCGATAACCTGCTACTTTGATGTTCTTGCCAATTGGATCTTCCAGTCCGAAAAGAGTTTCGGCGACATCATACCCCAACAAACACAGTCGATTTCCCGAATTCAATTCGGCAGAAGTAAGATTACGACCCCTACCGATATCAACGGTAATAAACTCTTCAAAACCCTCGGCCGCAGCGACTACACTAATATTTTCAGCCGAACTATTCCTGTATTCTACTGTCCTTGCGGCCCCTGCAAAAAAGCTCACCACACCAGCCGTCTTCATTCTTTCTTTGAGCTTCTTAGCTTCATCGTAGGTCACACGCGGACGGTTCATGTATTTCCACCATGCATATTCATTATCACCTGCCTCAGGTCCCCATGGCATTTGTTCAATGAACATCGAATCGTCTCCCAAACTTTCAAATGAGCTACGGACGCTACTTTCCATACTATCGACAAGAGTGAAAACCGAAATGATTGCGAAAATTCCTATTGTGATTCCCAAAAGGGAGAGCAAAGTTCTGAGTCTATTCACCACCAGCGCTGACATGGCGAAAACGCTGCCTTCCTTAATCAACCGGGTGTATATTTTGAGCCTAGACATGCTCTTCAGACAGGATTATATCACAAATTTACAGTCATTCCTTGAAGGCTCATTTACCGTTCATGTAAAAAACCAAAACAAGAGGTTATTAACAGGAGTTCCTATTTATCAACACCAACCATTAAAGCCGCGCCGTTCGGGCGTTTGATACAATTTTTCTTGCTAAAATTGCATATTGTAGTTCCCTTAAAGAATCACGCTCTTGACCCCCATAAAATCTGCCCTGATTTCCGTATTTCACAAAGATCGATTGGAACCGATCATTAAAAAACTTGAGGAATATGGAGTAACTCTTTATTCCACAGGAGGAACGGAAACATTTATCCGCCATTTAGGCGCTGAAGTTCGCGCAGTAGAAGATTTAACTGCTTACCCAAGTATACTCGGAGGCAGGGTTAAAACTTTGCACCCGAAAATTTTCGGTGGGATTCTTAGCAGGCGTGAGCTCGAAACAGATGTTGACCAGCTTGAACGATATGAAATACCTGAGATCGATCTGGTTATTGTCGATCTGTATCCATTCGAAGACACAGTAGCTTCAGGAGCTTCAGAACAAGAAATTATTGAGAAAATTGATATTGGAGGAATCTCTCTGATCAGAGCCGCTGCAAAGAACTTTAAGGATGTGCTGATCGTTCCTGGGAGAGAACATTACGGCGATTTACTTGAAATATTGGATCGTAATAATGGTGGTTCTGAATTGGCCGATCGGAAAAAAATGGCCACGAATGCATTTGCCATCTCTTCTCATTACGATACAGCTATATTCAATTATTTCGCGGCGGACGACGGAGAAGGCTTAAAAGTCAGTGAGAATAAATTCAAATCTCTCCGTTATGGCGAAAACCCCCATCAGAGAGGAAAATTCTTCGGCGATCTGGACGCCATTTTTGATCAGCTAAACGGAAAAGAGCTTTCGTATAATAACCTACTTGATATTGATGCTGCAGTTGGCTTAATGCAAGAATTTCATGACGGAGATCCTGCATTCGCGATTCTGAAGCACAATAATGCTTGTGGCATGGCTGTTAGACCCACTTTGATTGAAGCATACAAGGCCGCGCTTGAAGGTGATCCTGTTTCGGCTTTCGGTGGAATTTTGATTACGAATAAAACGATCGATTTACCGACCGCCGAAGAAATTAATAAACTCTTTTGCGAGGTGGTGATCGCTCCTGATTTCGATAATGTTGCCGTCGAACTACTATCTTCTAAGAAGAACCGCATTCTTCTCAGACAGAAACTATTTGATTGGCCACAATCTATTCTGAGATCTTCTTTGAATGGATACCTCTGGCAAGATCGGGATACGGTTACCGATCAGAAATCAGATTTTGAATTTGTGACCACTGAAAAACCATCAGAAGCGGAACAAGACGATTTGGTTTTTGCTTCTAAATTATCGAAGCATACGAAGTCAAACACGATTGTCTTAGCTAAAAACCGTCAACTGCTGGCAAGTGGAACAGGGCAGACTTCCAGAGTCGATGCATTAAAACAGGCGATCGAAAAAGCTCATCATTTCGAATTAGATTTAAATGGAGCGGTTATGGCTTCAGATGCATTTTTCCCTTTTCCTGATTGTGTGGAAATTGCTCACAAAGCGGGAATTCAATCTGTAATACAACCTGGTGGATCAATAAAAGACAAACTTTCTGTGGAATACTGTAACGAAAATCAAATGTCTATGGTATTCACAGGTAAACGACACTTTAAGCACTAAAATTGAAAGAATCCTTCTATGGGTCTGTTTAGCTTTTTTACTCAAGAAATTGCCATCGATTTAGGAACTGCAAACACACTGATCATTTATAATGATAAAGTGGTAGTTGATGAGCCTTCCATTGTCGCCAAGGATAGAACTACCGGTAAAGTGATCGCCATTGGACGCTTGGCACAACAGATGCATGGAAAAACCCATGAAAACATCAAAACCGTTCGTCCTCTTAAGGATGGTGTAATTGCCGACTTCCAAGCAGCTGAAGCGATGATCAGAGGGATGATCAAAATGATTAAACCGGGAAAGTCCTGGTTCACGCCTTCACTCCGAATGGTTATATGCATACCATCGGGAATAACAGAGGTGGAAAAACGCGCTGTTCGTGATTCGGCAGAGCATGCAGGAGCCAAAGAAGTCTATTTGATTCACGAACCTATGGCTGCAGCGATCGGAATAGGCATCGATGTCGAGGAGCCAATGGGCAACATGATCATTGATATTGGAGGTGGAACAAGTGAGATCGCCGTAATTGCTTTGGGAGGAATAGTTTGTGATAAGAACATTCGCATTGCCGGAGATGAATTCACGAAAGATATAGAAGAGTACATGCGTCGACAGCATAACATCTTGGTGGGAGAACGAACAGCTGAGCAGATCAAAATCGAAGTTGGATCTTCTCTTCCCGAACTCGATGAAGCTCCTGAAGATTTTGCGGTTAGAGGACGTGACCTGATGACCGGTATCCCTAAGGAAATCCAAGTTTCCTATACTGAAATCGCCCATGCTTTAGACAAATCCATCTCTAAAATTGAAGAAGCGATTCTCAGCGCACTGGAACAAACACCGCCTGAATTATCTGCAGATATTTACCGCACCGGTATATATCTGGCGGGCGGAGGTTCGATGCTCAGGGGGCTGGACAAACGAATTTCGATGAAAACCAAATTGCCGGTTCACATTGCGGAAGATCCTCTAAGAGCGGTTGCCCGCGGAACGGGAATTGCTCTGAAAAACATCGATCGTTTTCAATTCCTGATGAGAGACTAAAGAACAAAGGATCCGCCCATGAGGAATTTTGTTCGCTTTTTAATTACCTACCACATATTCCTCTTCTTTCTTGCACTTCAAGTCTTGTGTTTTGCGCTGATTTATTCGAATAATCAGTTTCATCAAGCAAGTTTCGTTAACTCTTCAAATAGGCTAATCGGAACTTTGTTCTCCTGGAAAAGTAACTTGACTGAATACATCGAACTACAGAGAGTAAATGATGAATTGGCCGAAGAGAATGAACGTCTCAGGAACCGGCTGAAGGGATCTTTTGTCAACGTTAATGATCATTTTGTGATGATCAACGACACACTCAGAGAGAGGAAATATCGATTTAAGTCCGCACAAATTGTAAATAGCTCCATCAATAAACAGTTAAACTACTTCACACTTAATAAGGGAAAAGGAGAAGGTTTAAAATCGGGAATGGGTGTTGCTAGTCAGGAAGGCTTAGTCGGGGTAGTAAAAGATGTTTCCGAGCATTTCAGCACGGTGATACCTATAATAAATCAACGATTCACTGCTAGCGCGGAATTAAGCCGAACCGGTCATTTCGGACTGCTAAAATGGAATGGGGATGACTATCGGTTTGCGAGTTTGGAAGATGTGCCTGGTCATGTGGACGTTCAAGTAGGCGATACCGTTGTGTCGCGCGGTGCATCAGCAATTTATCCGAAGGGGATCAACATTGGAACTATAGAATCCGTAGACAGACGAGAGGATAGCAACTTTCACATAATCCAAATCAGGTTAGCTACGGATTTCAATCAAGTCAGGTACGTATATGTGATAGAAAACCTCTTGAAGCAAGAACAGGAGGAGCTAGAAGAAAAAGCAGAATTAGATGATCAGTGAAATTCTCAGAAATAGCGGTCGATTCTTATTCCTGGTTCTCCTTCAAGGATTGATTTTAAACGATGTAAATCTTTTGCAAGGGCTATCCATTCCTTATCTGTACATTCTCTTCCTTTTGGTACTACCAATTGAAACCCCGCGGTGGTTGGAGCTTTTACTAGGCCTTCTATTGGGGTTGGCAATGGACGCATTTACCAATACGCTTGGTATTCATGCCTCTGCTTGTGTATTTCTGGCGTTTCTCAGACCTGTATATCTAAAAGCTATTGCTCCAAGGGATGGCTATGAGTTCGGGCAAAGCGCATCAATTGCGGATTTTGGTTTGTCCTGGTACCTGAAATACGCATCTGTTTTGATTTTTGCGCATCACTTTTGGCTTTTTTACGTTGAAATATATTCAGTCAAAGGATTCTTCACTACCCTGTTAAGAGTAATACTCAGTTCAGCTTTTACCCTTGTCCTTGTTGTATTGTCGCAGTATTTGATCTTTTCAGGGAAGCGCACGGCAACCATATGAATCTCAGCAATAGAAAGTTCGTTGTTTTGGTGATATACCTTTTCGTTGGATTGGTATTCATCATCCGTCTATTCTATATCCAAGTTGTGGATGATAGATGGAAACGTCTGGCCATTAATGCGTCTGAAAGGGTAATCAAAGAATTCCCTTCGCGAGGTTTGATTTATGATCGTAACGGGAAACTAATTGTCAGTAATACTGCAGTATATGACTTGATGATTCTTCCGCGAGATGTTGAAGAGATGGATACTTCAGCGTTTTGCCAACTGGCAAAAATTGATAGGCAAAGTTTCGATAAACGGTTAAAAGAGGCAAGGGAATACAGTATCTATAAACCGTCTATTTTCATTAAACAAATCCCTGCAGGACAGTATACCCAGCTTGCAGAAAATCTGCATCGATTTCCGGGATTTTATGGACAAGCGCGAACCTTGAGAAATTATCCAAGATCGGCAGCTGCCCATGCAATGGGCTACGTTAGCGAGGTTACTCCTCGGGTATTGGAAAGAGATTCATATTATGAAAGAGGAGACTACATTGGTGCCAACGGAGTTGAAAGTATTTATGAAGAAGTATTGAGAGGAGTTCGAGGTAAAAGAATCGTACTGGTAGATGTTCACAACAATGAGAAAGGTTCCTATCTCAATGGGAAGTTTGATACTCTTGCGAAGGCGGGTGAAAATCTGACTTCGTCAATTGATCTGGAATTACAGGCTTATGGCGAACTTTTGATGAAGAACAAGAGAGGGAGCGTAGTGGCCATAGAACCCCAAACAGGAGAAATTCTCTGTATGCTCACCAACCCTGGTTACGATCCCAACCTTTTGGTGGGGCGGGTGAGAGGTGAAAACTATGGAAAACTTAATGCCGATACCCTTAAACCATTGTTCAACCGTGCTTTGATGGCGCGGTATCCACCGGGATCAACCTTCAAGCTCTTGCAGGGATTAATTGGCCTGCAAGAAGGTGTAATTGATGAGAACACTCTTTTCTCCTGCAACGGAGGTTACTTTTACGCAGGGAGAAGGCTCGGTTGTCATGCGCACAGCTCACCCGTAGATTTGGGATTTTCTATTCAAACAAGCTGTAACGCCTACTACTGTAATGTCTTCAAACGTGTACTTGATAAATACCCAACGAGTGAAGAAGGTTATCAGGTTTGGCGTAATTACCTTGAGAAATTCGGATTGGGTTCAAAACTCCAAACCGATATGACGAGTGAAATTGATGGATTTGTTCCACAATCCACCTATTATGACAAGTTTTATGGGAGACACAGGTGGAATGGTCATACGATTATTTCCCTTGCTATTGGACAAGGAGAATTAGGAGTTACTCCGATCCAAATGGCAAATTTCGCTTCCATTCTGGCGAATAGAGGTTGGTTCTATACTCCTCATATAATAAAAGAGATAGATGGTAAGCCAATAACCGATAGTACATATACCATTAAACACACCACGGGAATAGATGCAGAACACTACGAATCAGTAGTTGAAGGAATGTTTCGCGTAGTTGAATCAGGAACAGGAAGAGGAGTTAGGTTCAGTCAAGACATCGAGGTTTGCGGAAAAACGGGCACTGCACAAAATCCACATGGAAAGGATCACTCCATTTTCATTGCATTTGCTCCCAAAGATGACCCTAAAATTGCTGTTGCAGTTTACGTTGAAAATGTAGGATACGGCTCAACTTGGGCTGCGCCGATTAACAGCTTGATTATTGAAAAATACTTAACGGACAGTATCAGCCGTCCTTGGGTAGAAAAGCGAATGTTGGAGGGAGACCTCTTGAATTCTCAATGAGAAGATGGCTAGAAGACAAGTGATACTTAAAAATCTAGACTGGGTCAGTATTGGCTTATTTGTTGTATTAGCTCTAATGGGCTGGTTCAATATTTATTCTGCCAGCTATAATCCGGAACATCCATCGATGTTCGATACCAGCCAAGAATATGGCAAACAATTCATTTGGATAGTTACCTCCTTGGTGTTGGCCTTTGTCATCTTGCTATTTGAGGGAGATTTCATTCGTCGTTCTGCTCCTTTTGCCTATTTAATTATCACTACTCTGTTGGTGCTCGTTCTTTTGTTCGGTAAAGAGGTTAACGGGGCAAAATCGTGGTTCGGAGTTGGGAGTTTTGGTATCCAGCCAAGTGAATTTGCCAAGCTGGGAACTTCACTGATGTTGGCCTTCTATTTGAGTCAGGTCAATATTAAAATGGAGGAGTTCAAAACAAAGATCAGGGCTGCCCTTATTATCGCTATTCCGGCATTATTGATTCTACTACAACCGGATACAGGTACGGTATTGGTTTTTACGGCATTTATTCTTGTGCTATACAGAGAAGGGCTTTCGGGTAACATCCTACTATTGGGGTTACTCGCAATGACTTTGAGTATTTTTTCCTTACTCTTGAAATCTACCAGCGTTAGTGTTTTCGGAGCCGACATTGGAGGGCAGTATATTCTAATGTTCTCTATTGCTCTTATCTCCGTTATAGCTTTCTATCTTATTCGTCAGTTTGTCCTTCCCAGGTATAGAAGAAGGAATTACTTCCTGCTAATCGGAACCGCAGTCGGTAGTTTAGTCTTCATTGGTTCGCTGGATCAGGGATTTGAAAAAGTTCTTGAAGAGCATCAGAAAACAAGGATCAACATATTGTTGGGTCTTGAGGAAGATCCGCAGGGAGCAGGATATAACGTCAAGCAATCAAAAACAGCAATAGGATCAGGAGGCTTTTCGGGTAAAGGCTATTTGGACGGAACTCTTACAAAGTACAAATACGTGCCAATGCAAAGCACCGACTTCATTTTCTGCACTATTGGCGAAGAATGGGGTTTTTTAGGCAGTTCCTTGGTCATTATGTTGTTTCTCGCCTTGATGTTACGACTGATCTTCATTGCAGAACGACAACGGTCAAAGTTTACCAGAATTTTCGGCTACTCGGTTGCTTGTATATTTTTTCTGCACCTCTTGATAAATGTAGGGATGACGATCGGATTAGCACCGGTCATTGGCATACCTCTCCCCTTCTTCAGTTACGGGGGTTCTTCCTTGTGGGGTTTTACCTTATTGCTTTTTATTTTACTAAAACTGGATACCGAAAGACTAGTGGTTCTTAGATAAAAAAAAGTCCGATCACTCGGATCGGACTTCGAATCAATTAGCGGAATAAATCCTATCTGTACATTTTAGCTCGATCGTCTTTCACGTCGGCTTTATCTTTTAATGCCTTATATACTCCGGAGTTGTACGTACGAAGTTGAGATTCTCTATTCTCATTTAGCTCATCCTGGTATGTAAGGTACTCCTCTCTAGGCTCAACGCTCTCCTTGCTTTCCAATTCAACAACATAGACTCCGCGATTACCTTCTAGCGGAACAGAGACATCTCCTTCAGTCATACTCAAAGCATATCCAACAATATAAGGCTCGTTAGCACCGCCCGGTAATGATGGTCTCTTTTCAGTAACACTGGCAGCTGTTTTCACGGTGAGAGCTCCATTAGCAGTGAGATCATCAATCGTCTTACCTTCCATTTTAGCTTTGAAAAGCTCCACCTTTTTTTCACGAATGACGTCAGGCTTAATCTCTTCCTTTACCTCTTCAAGTGTAGCTCGTCCTTCTGCTCGTCTACTTTCAAGTCCTACAACAACAATTTGACGATTGAACTCAAAAGGTTCACTTAACGTACCCACTTGAGTATTCTCTTCGTTATGTGCCCACCGCACTGCATCTTGTGAGCTCGCTACACTAGGTATATTTCTCGCCATCGCACCAACTTCACTAGCTTCTTTTACCTCGTATTCACGTTCGTTTGCGAGTTCTTCCAAACCACTTACAGATTCTGCCGAAATAGAAAATTCATTGGCCTCATCGTAAACCTGATTAAACGTGTCGTTAGAAGGCTCAATTAAGGCTTCAACAATATACCCCTTCACCACTTTCGCCTCTGTTTGTTCCAACGGTTCCACCAAATGCACTCCATATGTCGTTTCAACTATGTTCAATGATCCGATGGGCTTATCAAAAGAAGCCTCCGTAAATTCAGGAACCATCCTTTCTCTGTTGAAGTCCTCGTACTTACCGCCATTCTGAACAGAACCAGGGTCCTCACTAAAAAGTGTGACCATTTCTTCAAAATTGTCTTTTTGACGAATCACACGCCTGATGCTGTCCGCTCGGTCGTTTAATTCATCCATCGATTTTCCACCTTGGTTAGAAAGCAGAATGTGGCGTGACGTAGCACGATCTTCGGTGCCGACTTCGGTAATTTTTGCTATGGCAAATCGACCACCAACTCGGTAAGGGCCAATCACATCTCCTTCAGAAGCATTATCAATCAGCGTTTGTAATTCCTCATTTTCGTTCGAAGTAACATCAACGGGAACGGCCTGCTTAGTATCGCTGTATTTAAGTACAAAGAGTGAATCTTTATCCGTATTGGCAAACTCCGTTTTAAGTGATGCCAAGTCGGCTTGTATATTTTCTTCATCTTCAGCGGTAGGTTCAACATTAAAGATGACATACTTGAGATTAACGGAAGCATCTCTTTCGAATCGATCTTCATCCTTATGTTCTTCGAACCACTGAGCCATGTCAGCATCGGTAACATCTATGAGACTATCTGCAATGGACGAGTATTCGTTAACAACGTACCTGAACCTGACGTTTTGTTCCTGTCGGTAGTATTCATCTTTTGCATCCAGAGTGTTTACATAAATTCCACTCCTTACCAAATTGTTGTACTTCTCATACAACCGCTCATTCACAATTCGATTAGTCTGAGTTTGGTAAAACATTGGGTAACTCTGTTGCAGAAAAGAGAAATAATTCTGAACTAACTGAGGGTCGAAAGCTCCCGTTTCAGGATTTTTGAAATTCTCATTATTCGCAAATTCATCACTCAAATTTTCACCAAACCGAATGTCGTCATACTCGTCCTGACCAATTCGCATGCCGAGTTTGTTCATTTCTCTATACATGATCTTTTCCTGGATCATGTTATTCCAAACCTGATTTCTGATCTGTTGCCTCTGAGCTTGTGAAACGGGTTGACCTACGCTAGCCATACTTTGCTCCTGTGCATCAACACGTTGCTCATATTCTAACATGTCAATTTCCTCACCATAGACCTCACCAACATATTGCTCCGAAGGAGAAAAACCGCTGTTAGAAAACAAATCTCCCAGAACGAAAGCAACCATCGCTCCACCGATAACGATTAGTAGCAAAGTTGATTGTTCTCTGATTTTACCAATTGCTGCCATTAAAAGTGCATTTTTTGAAGGCTGCGAATATACAAAAACCGCAATCGAAATCTACTATTCTTGGTGCATTACATGTAATTGGACTGTCTCTATTCTTACATTGCTCACTTCAGTTATTGTGAAAGTGAATCCTTCAATGTGTATGACGGAATTTACCTTGGGAATATCTTCTTGAGCATGAATGATCAATCCTGCGAGGGTCTCGTATTCATCACTCTCCGGCAAGTTCAATTTATACGTGTCATTCAAGTAGTCTATTTCGAGCCTCGCCGAGAAAAGAAACTCATTTTCATCAAGTTTCTCCTCAATAAACTCATCAGAATCATGTTCATCCTCAATATCACCAAATATTTCCTCGATTATATCTTCGATGGTCAACATTCCGCTAGTTCCTCCAAACTCGTCTACAACTACCGCAATGCTCTTGTTCTGCCCAATGAACAACTCCAACACCTCTTTTGCAGAAATCGTCTCAGGAATAATTATCACAGGAACAATGAGACTTTTAATATTCTCAGGATTACTGAATAGCTCCGAAACCGTGACATAACCGATAATATTATCTATGGAGTCTCGGTATATCGGAATCTTTGAAAAACCGGTCTCAATAAAGAGTTCCTTCAGTTTGTCTACGTCATCTTCGAGATCAACGGCTGTAATCTCAGTTCTTGGAACCATGCAATCACGGGCTTTGATTTTTGAGAAATCGAGAGCATTCTGGAAAATCTGAATTTCATGGTCCAATTCTTCATCCGTTTGCTCGGCAGATTCCGTAATTTCTTTCACAAAGTTGTCCAGATCAACCCTTCCAAAAGCCAATTCCTGATTACCAATATCTACACGAAACAGATACTTAAGCGCCAATTCAGCCAAACCGACGGTGATCATCATAGGAATCCAAAGAAAATAGTACAGAAAGGACAAAGGGATTGCCAAGAAATTCAGCAGAAAATTGGAATTTATTCTAAATAAAGTTTTTGGAATAAACTCTCCCGCAAAAAGAATAATTATGGTTGAAATAACGGTTTGGGTAAGAAGGACCATCGCTCCGCTCATGCCCCATTGAAAAAGAAGAGGCTCAAGCCATTTGGCCATATAAATCCCAAAAAAAACCAGCGCGATGTTGTTACCGACCAACATCGTGCCTATAAATTTTGATGGTCGTTGTAAGAATCCTGATAATAGACGGGCAGCAAATACTCCCTGCTTATTATCCAATTCTATCTTGAGCTTGTTGGCCGTGATAAATGCGATCTCCATCCCGGAAAAAAAGGCCGAGAAAAGGACGGAAACCAAAATAATTATTAGGTCTGAAAGCTCCATTCCAAGCGGAATTTATGAAAAACCAAAGACATTTCAGTTGATTATTCTGAACGTTCGAACCTTTTTCTAAAAGCGACTCTGAAACCATACATTACTCCGGCTAAAGCAGGGAATATCAGGTATGACAATGTTCTGCGATCAATTCCCTCCGCGAGAAAAAAGTAGATTACTACGAATAGTGAGACAATTGCGACAACAAGCCAAAATTTCTCCATTATTCGACTGACCTTAGAAAACCGCATTCGATCTTTTTGATTATCCTTCATCTTTGAGATAAATTTCGCCTGATGGCTCTCGAATCGTGTAATTTGTGAAGTTCTCATCTGATATGAGACCTTTTCCGTAGATCACAATATCATTCCTTTTAATTGTAACGAATTTATCAGTAAAAACCTTTGCACTATCCTGTTTCCAATACAATTCTTCAGTTATCAATTCTTCCTTCATTCTATTGACAAAAACTACACTGTCTCGAGCTATCATCATAGAATTATCTCCACTCACATAACCATTCAAAGCAGTTAGTCGACCATCAAACTCTCCTGATTTCTTGTAAAAAACAAGCTCAAAGCCCTCTGAAATCAAGCTGTACGAGGAATCCGAAAGCTCGAATCTTTCCACTTTTCCCGCATTCAGAATATTGGTAATTCTTCCTGAATCCGTGTATTGATAGGAAGCTTCAAACGTCGTTCTCGAAGGAGGATTTTCAAGAATGGAGTATTCTAATACCTCTTCAATTTCGTTGTTTTCACAAGAAATAAAGAGACCGGCCACACAAGCAGCCGGTCCTAACATAAGTATGAAAAATCTTCTTCGCACTAATCGTTTGAACGAACCTTAGTGGATTCTCCGAAGCACTCCACGGTGTAGGAACTTCCTACTTCGAGGTTATGGAAAAATATATCCGTCTTCGATGGAAAGTATTTGGAATATCCGGAAATCTTCTGATTTGCCTTTTCAGCTATTGATCCATCAACGGATTTTGCTCTTCCATAATAGTCGACTGCCAACCAATAAGCTCCGGCCTTTCCAAGTTTTCCATCATCACAAGATTTGGCAGATGCGGCAACGGCATCACCGATGAGCATATACGCTTCACCATTGTTGGGATCCATAGCCAAAATCTTACGTGCATAATTACGGGCTTTTGACGGATTGCCGTTGATCACAGCTGTTTGTCCGGCACGCAAGTAATATTGCTTCAGATCAATACAACCTTCACAAAGGTCGATTGCTTCTTCGAAATATTTTAATGCATCTCCATAAGACTTCGCTTTTAGCTTTTGAATTCCAATAGAATAGGCTGCAGGTGAGGTAGGTTTATCATTGTAAACGCGCTCAGCTACCTCCAGGTAAAGCGGATCGTCGGTACAATCACGTTTGTTCATTACGGCTAGCGCCTTTTTATTAAGTTCTATGTCATTTGGCGATTGCGCAATACGCTCACCCAGAATTCGAAAAATATCGTCACATTCAGCTATTTTGATAAAGAACGCATCCAGATTCCCTTTCGCTTTTTCATAACGCGATCGCTGCTTATCATCTTCAAGATTAGCAATGTTATACTCGAGAATATCAAGAACAGGCATGTACTCTACCAGCAAGTCAGATTTTTCAGCCTTCTTTTGGCGATACATATCATAAAGGGTCTGGTAATATTTAGAAGCCGCAATTGCGTCCGTCTTCATACCCATTAATTCCATTGATTTCTTAAACATGGCGTTGGCCTCTTCAGATCTGGTCTCGTCATATTTAAACAAATCATTTCCCTTATATGTGAGTACTTTTCCCTCTTCATTAAAGTATTCCATTCGCTGGTCATAAACCATCATTAGGGTGTCCAGATAAGCATCACGAAGTTCTGTTTTGGTCTCATCCTGATAGATTTCATCCAAAATATCACCATAGAAGTCAGCACCATCTGTATAAAGAGTTTTTGCACTTTTTGGACAAGACTGAAAAGCGGCTCTCCAAAAAGGAAGGGCCTGACTATCCAAGTCTTGATCGCGGTATTCTCGGTAAAGAGAGAGATTCTTTTTACATTCTTCGATCTCTTCTGGAGTACTCCCGTATTTGCTATTATCCTGCGCCGTTACACCAGCAGAGAGAAAAATAGCAAAGATCAGTCCTGTTAATCTCGTTTTCATTTGATTTATGTTATTAGTCATATTTAGGCTGTACAAACCAACGATTTCTGAAGTGAGGGGTAAAAGAGAATCCTGCCATGATTCTTACATAATCCTCACGAATCAGCCCGTCGTTGGTAGTTCCGTATTCGCCAACTTCGGCTCCAATGTGAAAAGAAGACTTCGTTAAGCCTCTTCTGAAGTTGATTGGCAAAGAAAGTCCAAAACTCATGCCAATATCTTCAAGTTGCTGTTGGCGAAGGTTTAAGTTCGTTTCTGCGTATCTGAAACCTGCACGGTACTGAATTGTTTTGAAATACTTTGTCGAACTAATATTTGGAGTCCATTCAAGTCCAATGCTATACCTGGTGCTTTGCTCAAAATCTGCCTCGAGAATATCCCCTTCAAAATTGACCTCGTAATCTTGCCAATTTTGAATGGCGTAATCAGCGGACAGGCGTAACCGTGTTTTCTTGCGATTAACCCAGTCAAATCCAGTTCCTATAGTTATGGCCGAAGGCAGAAAGATAGAGCCTTTTCTTTGCTCAGCTGAACGTAATGTATCTCGCGGGACTACGCTTCCCCCTGATGAAAACCGGTAATTATAGGCGTAGCTATTTTGCTCGGCATTCAAGTCGGCACCGAATGCATATACCGCTCCGAATAAGAACTTAAAAAAGGAAGGATCGCTAATGCTTCTCTTTTTGAGATTTGTCTGCGCTTGAATTCCAATCTCAAAATTTACATCCCTCACCAAAATGCTTTCTACGTCTTCGAAACCAAGCGCCGTTGGATCATCAAAAACCGTAAGCCGTCTGCTGTTATTAACCGTACCGAAATTAAAATTCATTTGTCCTCCAACTGCAATTGAAGTAACGTTGTTGGCCGTGTCAACTCGAGAGTAAATCTTTGCGCCAGTCCCCAAATAACCTTGGCTAATCCCCCCATCTCCAAAATATGACGACAAATAAGTCGCATCGTCATTCTCTTCGAAAACGTTTACGTCATAACCTACAGTAGTCAAAGGAACCAATCCGACATTTAAGGACCATTCTCCCCTTTTTATTGGAAAGCTTAGGCTCAAATTGTTCAGCTCAAAGCTTCTATTCTCGAAAGCATCAACATTGGTTGTGAAAGTAGAAATTCGACCATTTCCTGAAGTTTCGAATATTGGCTCCTGATAAAATGCTGAAGCTGCGGGGTTTATCAAACTCATTCGGTACGGATCAAATAATGCAGCACCGCTTCCACCCATACTAAACTGAGCTACGGATTGTCTTTGATTGACAAGTCCGGGACCGAATATAGAATAGGGTGAGGTTAAATCCGATTGAGCCTGACCGTGCCGGTGAAGAGCTAGTAGCCCTACCAGAGTCAATACTGAAAACCTAGCCCATGTTGAAAATGAGTATCTCATGGAGTCCCCGCAGGGTTAAATAAGGGTCTGCAAAGATGATATTTTTAAACGCTTTCTCAAAGTAGGCGTAGTCTCCTCCTGTGGCTACAACCGTTAAATTTTCATATCGATTGTTTCCCTCGTTTATGTAATGCATAATTTCTGCTTCCAGACCTTGCATCACTCCCGCCACCATGCTTGAGCGCGTGGTGTTGCCAGGCCATACCTTTTCACTATTCTTCCAGTTTTCAATTAATGGGAGTCTTTTGGTCATCTTGCTCATACTCCTAAACCGCATCTGTAATCCGGGAGAAATTGCTCCTCCCAAGTATTTACCCTCCTGGCTTACCAGATCGTATTTCACGCAGGTGCCAAAATCAATGATTAAAACGTTCTTGCCGGGATAAAATTTTGCCGCAGAAACAGCATTGGCCAAACGATCGGTACCAAGAGAATTCTTGGTTTTATAGTCAACGGTAATCGGGACGTTTATGGATGGGGTCATCAAAACGAACTCCAATCGGTCATCCAGGCCTTTTAAAAGCTCTTTCCGCATTTTTGCCACATTGCTCATTATAGCCCTGCTAGCAGAAGACTCATCAATAACATCAAGAACCTTTTTCTTCGACTTATTCGAAAAACTCAACACACCATCCAGCTTGGAATCAGTAAACAGGGCTACCTTCATTCGGGTATTTCCCACGTCAATTACCACATCCGAGCTTGCATTCATTTATCCTTGACTATTTATTAAAATTATCCTTTATATTTGCGGCCTGCTAAAGCGGTGATGTAGCTCAGTCGGTAGAGCAAAGGACTGAAAATCCTTGTGTCGGCGGTTCGATTCCGTCCATCACCACTTCGCCTAAGGGATCTCATTTCGGGGTCCCTTTTTCTTTTTCCAAAAAATATATTATCTCCTCTTTCTGCAAGCGAAATTTTTCCGCTTGATCAGCAGGAATATTCTCGGCAAAAGGAATGGGAGTTACTTTAAATCCGGCATTCTCCAATTTCTTCGGATAATCCGTACCATAAAGTCTTACGTGATCTTTTTGCCAATAGTGCAACTCTCGATCCTCAGAACTAGTAATTGAAGGATCCTCAAATGTCGTATCGCGAGAATAATCGATGGGAACTTGCATAATGGCCCAGCCTCCCGGCTTTAGCACTCTCAATAACTCCTGCATGCATCGATGATCATCTCGAACATGTTCCATAACATGATTACAGATAATTATATCAAATTTGTTCCTCTCAAAAGGGATATCATGGAGATCAAAATGGTAATCGGCCAAAGGTGATTCCAAATCGCCGGTGAAATAGTTGATGTTTTTTTGTCCTTTAAATCTTTCGTAAAAGCATTGTTCGGGTGCAATGTGAAGAACATCAAGTTCGTTACTGAAGAAATTTGTCCGTTGGTTCAAAAACAACCACAATAATCTATGACGCTCTAAAGAAAGACAGTATGGGCAAAGAACATTTTCGCGATAAGCCCTGTCAGACCCGTACCCTAGAAACTTGCTGAAAGATTTTTTGCAGACGGGACAATCGACAGCGTTACCCTTGTATAATAGAGGAGCAATTTGCCTGAACACATAACTCAATCGAATAAGTAAAGGGCGAGGCAGGGTATTTATCAAATAACGAAGCATGTCAAAAAAGCGGGGAAGCCAAAAGTATCAAAAAAGGAAATTGCTTAAACCCTAGGCAGCCCAATTCGTATATTTGAAAAAACTTTTTTCATGAAAAAAACTGCCCTCCTTGCCATTCTTATGCTTGCTTGTTCATTGGGCTACTCGCAGAAGATTAAGATGAGCAAAGAAGCCAAGAAGAAATATGTAAGCGAGGAATCTCAGGAAAAGGAGATCCCTGTAATCTATGCGTACGTAGTTCTAAAAATGGAAATCGAATCGGGTTCCGAAACCATGCAAATCAGTATCGACCGAGGTTCCGGAGAATTAGCTTCTAAAGGATCCACTGTTTTTTTTCCTGAGCTAGAGAGATTGGTCAATCTAAAGATTTCAAACAAAGCCGAAGTAGATGTGCTCAACTTTGTTTCGGAAAGTAATTGGGACGTTGTATCAATAGCCTACATGGAGGACAGAAAAAAACAAATTAGAAAATACTATTTGAGAAAACCGATTCCGCAATAACCCAGAAAGTATGCGATCACAGAGTGAAAAGAGGTTGTCGGTACTCTTTTATATTCTTGCTGTTTACATCCTCCTTCAGTTCTCATGGTGGGCTTATTTGCTCATCGACTTGAATAAACTCTATTATTCTCCTGAAGGTGAAGAGGTGGTGAATATTAAGATCTGGATGGTATTGGGTGAAGGCTCTGTTTTTCTCGTTTTCTTATTGACAGGTTTGGTGATTATGCAGCGAACCATAAAAAAAGAAATCGCGCTCGTTCGACAGCAACGCAACTTCCTGCTGTCGATTACCCATGAACTAAAAACTCCAATCGCCGCCATTAAACTAGGGATTCAGACACTTCTGAAACGAAAGAATCTTCCTGATAAGCAAAGAGAAAAACTCGAAAAATCTGCACTTAATAATACCGAAAGACTTCATGATCTCATAGATAATGTTCTTTTGGCGACTCGGATAGAAAGTGGTCAGCACCCTCTGCATTTGATCCCGACGAACCTGTCGGATTTGACCAAAAAGATTTGTCAAGATTTTGAACTAAGCCCCGGATTCAAAGGAGAACTTATAACCTCTATTGAAGACAATCTCACGATCAATGTAGATTCTACAGCGTTTGAATCCATTTTGATCAATCTTTTGGACAATGCTTTAAAATATGGAGAAGGCAAAAGAACAGAGGTTACTTTGAAGGAGTCGGGAAGTTTTATCTTTTTGGAAGTAAGTGATCAAGGACCTGGAATACCCATTGAGGAAAGAAGGAGAGTATTCGATAAGTTTTACAGAATGGGCAATGAAGAAACCCGTTCCAGAAAAGGAACGGGTATCGGTTTGTTTATTGTTAAAGAGTTAGTTGAACTTCACGGAGGAAACATTACTATCGGAACTAATTCCGACAGTGGCAGCACATTTATTGTTCGTTTGCCCGCCTAACCTCTACTCGCTGCCCCCCAGGACTTGGACGTTTCCTTGTTGGACACATTCACCGCTGTTGATATTCACGATGTAGAAGTAAGACCCATCGTTATAATCAGCAGCAGAAAAGCCCTGAGATGGGGTAGAATCTGCTGATCCAGCCTGATAATTGTCTGTCTCGTAAATTAGTCGGCCCCATCGATCATAAAACTCTACTCTGGCGTTATCGAAGAATTCAACTCCCGGTATAACGAAGACTTCGTTTCTTCCATCATCATTCGGGGTGATTACATTTTGCATAGGAGTGAGTTGGATAACCGGCAGCAATGTGGTATCGCACTCGAAAGAGAGATACGGAAATCCAAATTGATTCACACAATCTGCAAACAAGAAACCTTCTGCCGCGCACCTATCTTGAACAAATAGCTCGATGCGATTCAGACCAGGTGTAGGTTCAAACATCGCGGGATTCTCATTAAACGTACCCTGAACAGTGTACACAGAATCATTTCCCAAAACTTCCTCAAAAGTGCTCCATGTCCAAGTTACTTCATAGTCTCCGGCTCCTCCTGAAATTTCAGCAGAAAGCTCCAAAGGCTTTGATGGACAATTATCCGTTACCGGAGTCACCACTACTTCGAGTGAATCGTATTCAGGAACATCAACAAAGGAGGAATCAAAAACCTGTGTTCCGCACTCGTCAGTTACCTGCAAGAAAATCTCAGTAGTAATGTCGTATTCCACTTCTACCGAATCAAAAAAGGAAAGATTGTCACCATCTTCGTCTGTCCAAAAAATGGCGTATTCTCCCAGGCCTCCTGAAATATCAGCAAATGCCTGAACCGGCTCATTTGGACAGGTTGGATCTTCAAACGGAATAATTGAGGCTTCCAAAGGTGGAGGAATGGAGTTAATTACCGTGACCGTATCAAAAATGAATATGAATTCACAAACATCAGTCACCTGAACTATGAAGTCTTGCTGGTCCTCTGGAAGTGGAACGAGTAACGACCCGGGATCATCATCTTCTCCTTCTCCTAGCCAATCGTATTGAAAGGGTTCTATTCCACCCGAAGCATCCACACTAATCACTACGGAATCTGCCGGACAGAAAATCTCAATATCTTCCGTTTCGGTAAAAATTGGAACAGGTGGTGCAATAGGGATTAAAAGACTGGTAGTGTCAACACCTCCGCATGTTTCGTAAAGTGCGAATATTTCCAGAAAGAGGGTATCTGTAATATTTGGATTAATGGTCTCGATAAAAAACGCCAAACTATCAACTCCATCGGGAAAGCCACTTGGCAAATCGCCATCAACTTGAAAATCTACCCCCTCAGTGGCGGTTCCTCCATATTCAAAAGTGATTTCTCCAATTGTAGCTCCTTCCGGCCGAGTGAGTGAAACCAAGGGCCCGGTGCAACCTGCAACGGTTAAAGAGTCGACGTCAGGTTGAGAAACAAATCCGCCGTCATCGTTAAATGCAGGGTTATAGGCCAAATTGAGCTGTCCGAAGGCCTGAAACGATCCTGCCTCAATGATCACATATGAGTCGAGAATTCCATCAAAGGCATCACCAATTGCCAGTTTAATATGGTACTCCTCACCACATTGAACTGCTGATTCCGCAGTAAGGGTAGTAGTCATCCCGGGTATAACTACGTCTCCAGCCGAAGGTGGCTGGTTATCGACAAAATATTGACTGTCTTCAACCCAATTTGGATTAGCGTCTTCGCAAATACCTGAGTTCGCTGGATTCGAGGCTTGGCCTGAATTTATTGTATTAATAGCAACGGGTATGTCCGTATTAGGAACCAAAGCAATGTTAACCGCATTGTCGGTAAAGGGACCTGACAATCCTGGGCCGCTTAGGAAGAATCCAAATGCATCGTTGTATACACTGCATGTAAAACCAGGATATTCAAGGGATGCGAAGACGTAGTTGAACTTCACCGAATCTGAACTAACCTCAAAATCAAATTCAATAATGGCGCAGTCATTCATATCCTGATTCGCAATAGCGACCAAATCAGGATCATTTTGAATCGGAATTTCAATTCCTCCGAACCCGCCTCCGTCAACTGCGTCACCTACGTCAGTCGAACCCATTATCATTCCTTGATCAAAGGCAATCACATTACTTTCTCCTTCGTAAAGTTTAACCTGAACGGTTATCAAATCGGCGTCAACCCCATTGAATGTAATATTTGTAGCAGACACTCCTTCACCTAGAAGAAAATCATTTACAAGCTCTTCAACGGTTAAAGTATCGATGATTTCTACCTGTGCCTTTAGATCGTTCAGAAATAAAAAAGGAACGAGGAAAAAGAGAACTCTTAGGAATTTCATAAAAAGAATTTGAAGCGTTAAAACTAACGTTAACGAATTAAATGGACAACACCGGTAATTTTTGTCGCGTCGTCTTCAGACTCACCTTGGTATTCGATGAGGTAATTAAATGTGGTAGTCCCGGGATAGTATTCACCATCTTGATTTGAACCATTCCATTTTTTATCAACGTCATTAGAGTAAAACACCTGCTTGCCCCACCGATCAAAAATCCACATTTCAAATTTGGTCACATTGGCTCCTGTTACACCAAATAGATCATTGATTCCATCTCCGTTAGGCGAAAATGCAGAAGGGATGAAAATCTCTGTGGGTGGTATGGTTGTGACAAAGGCAGTATCAGAGCATCCTCTTAAATCAGTGGCTTCGAGAATGACACGGTATTCATCCAGCCCTGTAAAGAAATGTCGAGGATTTTCTTCGTCGCTAAACGTACCGTCACCAAAATCCCATAAATAAGTCAACTCCTCTCCTATTGAGTAGTTGTCGAATATCATTCCGTAGTACTCTATTTCGGTGAAATCAAAATCCGCCCTAACCAGTCGAAGTTCCACACTGATTAGGGAATCTGCCCTCATACCACACGTATCAACTACACTCATGAAATAGTTCCTATCTGAGCTTGGCATAACCGTAAGCGTCGTCCCTGTTGAATCGGGAAAACCCTCCCAGGAATAGTCAAAATTCCCGGAGCCTCCAACAGCCGTGGCAGATAAGAACGCCTCTGTCTCCACACATATGGAGGTGTCAGGACTGAGTTCAAAGCTCACCTCCGGGAAATCAAACTCGACGAATGTCGTGTCTTGATCGAAGTTTTGACAAAAGTCAACCGCGTGAACGGCCACCTCTTGCCCCATGCTTGGATGGTATTCAAAAAAGGTTTGATTGGTTGACGCAACCGTATCTCCATCTACAGTCCATGTAAAGGTCAAATCACCTATTCCTCCATCGGCAATCACAGGAAACAAGAAGCCATCGAGGCAAGTTTCAGCCACGAATCCATCCGGCAGAAATGCAGTAACGTCAGGATCCGGAAGCTCAACCAGGATGGTATCTGAGTCGGTATCTCCACAGACATCAGAAATTACGACGGTTACAAAAGCCGTAGTTTCAACCAAATAGTTAAATGGATTACCATCTGTGACAAACTCCCCATCCACGAACCAGTTGTACGTATATCCTCCGAATCCTCCAGAAGTTGTAATTGGTGAAAGTGGAAGAACTACGTCACATGTCTCGACAAATTCGTCATCTCCGAGTTCCACAAATACGGGAGGATAAACCGGCACTTCAACTTCAAACTGTGTACTCAACGGTTCTACTCCACATGTATCCGTGACCGTTAAAAAATAGGTTGTTGTAAAACCAGGGGAGACCGTTATCGTGTCTTCCGACATTCCGTTGCTCCATATGTATCCATATTCACCATAGCCACCTGTCACGGTGGGGTATAGCTCAATTTCATCGGAGCAGTCTTGCAGTGCTCCGTCAAATCCGGAAACAGCCATTGGATCAGGCTCCAACAAATAGAAAGTAAAATCAGTAGTTACCTCGGCACCTGAGCATTCAGAAGCGATATTCGTAATGGTCACTGTAACAAATTCTTCGCCCTCATTTAATCCATCAAAAGGAGCGTTCAAGAAAATATTAACCGTATCAACACCCGTAGGGAAAGTAATACTATCCGGTAATTCGGGGGTAAAATCAATTCCGTTAGTCGCGGTACCTGTTATATCCAAATAGGCAACTTCCTGAACTCCGGTACTGGCAATCGGGCGTATAAATTGCAATGCTGCCGTTCCACATCCTTCATAGAGTGTTGAGTCATTTATTCCAACCGGAATATCCAAATTAACCTGCACCGCGCTGTTTGAAGTAAAAGAACCCGCTTCCAAGAAAACCCCTGAATCTAAAGCTCCATCTGATGCATCACCGATAGCCAATTTAATGTGGTATTCCTGCCCGCACTGAACTTGCGCAAAGGCGGTAAGCGTCACAGTCATTCCGGGGAACTGTACATCTTCTGCCCCAGGTGGGTCATTGGGTTGAAAATAGATACTATCATCCACCCAATTGGGATTCGCTGCTTCACAATTTGGTTCATTCCCAGGAAAGGAAGCCATTCCTGAATTGACTGTATTCACCGCAACCGGAATATCCGTATCGGGAATTAGCGCAATATTAATTGCATTATCAGAAAATGGGCCTGTCAGACCAGGACCACTCAGAAAAAACCCAAAAGCATCGTTAAAGCTTGAACAGGTGAAGCCCGGATATTCCATCGAAGCAAATACATATCGAAACTCAAGGGAATCACCATTCGGCACAAAGTCAAATTCGAGAACGGCGGCATCATTGATGTTGAAGCCTCCCGAAATTTGAACCAAATCAGGATCGTTCTCGAGTTCATTAGTAATTGGATCACCTCCAAAATTACCTGTAACAAGGTCGGCGATATTACCCGAACCCATTACGAGAGCTTCAGGAAATTCTATTACGCTACTCGTACCGAAATATCTTCCTGCCTGAACATTCACCTGATCGGCAGGAAGGCCGTTAAACGTGATATTTGAAACAGAGACTCCATTTCCAAGTAATACCTCCTGAACAAGCTCTTCAACGGTCATGGTATTGTCAACATCGACCTGAGCAAATGAGGGGAAGGAAAGCAGAGTCAGTAGAAAAAACAATAGCGACCGAAAAGGTCGTTTACTTCCATGGTTAGTCATCCGCGGTTTCTTGTAAGCATCTAAACTAAATGACGGTTAGTTTTGGGTTAAGTTGCCCGTACCGAATCTAATCAAAATAAGCTATTCGACAAGGCTTAGGAATCCACGATCTCATTCAGAACGGCCATTTGCTTTTCCTATATTTGCGTGACCTAGAAATACAAGAATGGCAGACACCAAAAATTACATAGAAGACAACAAGGAAAGGTTTTTAGAAGAGTTAATTGATCTCTTGAAAATTCCCTCGGTTAGCACTGACGCATCATTTAAAAACGATGTAATTCAAGCGGCTGAATTTATCCGTAAGAAACTGGAATCTGCCGGGGCTGATGCTACTGAAGTTTGCGAGACAGGTGGTTACCCCATTGTTTATGGAGAGAAAATTATTGATCCTAAGCTTCCTACTGTATTGGTTTATGGACATTATGATGTTCAACCAGCCGACCCGTTGGAATTATGGGATTCACCTCCATTTGAGCCGGTAATCAAAGATGGTTTAATTATAGCCCGAGGGGCTGCAGATGATAAAGGTCAAATGTACATGCATGTAAAGGCCTTTGAATCCATGATGAACACCGACAGCTTGCCTTGCAATGTTAAGTTCATGATTGAAGGAGAAGAAGAGATTGGTTCAGACAGTCTCGGCCCTTTCTTAGAGGCGAATAAAGAAAAGTTGGCTGCCGATGTGGTTCTTGTTTCTGATACGGCAATGTTATCGAATGAAATACCAAGTATCACTATGGGACTAAGAGGTCTTAGCTATGTAGAGGTTGAGGTAACCGGTCCAAATAGAGATTTGCATTCCGGAATCTATGGGGGGGCTGTAGCCAATCCTATAAACGTTTTGGCTGATATGATATCCTCCTTGCAAGATGATCAAGGGAGAATCAACATCCCCGGATTTTATGACGATGTGGTTGATCTTTCTGAAGAAGAACGCAGAAGTTTGAATTCAGCTCCTTTCAGTCTCGAAGAATACAAAGCGGACCTAGAGATTGACAATGTAAAAGGAGAAGAAGGTTACTCCAGTTTGGAAAGGTCAAGCACAAGACCAACATTAGATGTAAACGGAATTTGGGGCGGATACACCGCTCCGGGTGCTAAAACAGTCCTACCCTCAAAAGCACACGCAAAAATCTCAATGCGATTGGTACCCAATCAAACTTCTGATAAAATTACTGAACTCTTCAAATCACACTTTGAGAAAATAGCTCCGGATTATGTGAAGGTTAAGGTTATTCCTCATCATGGTGGAGAACCGGTAGTTACTCCAATTGATTCAGTCGCTTACCAAGCTGCTGAAAAGGCTATGGAATCTGCCTTTGGAAAGAAACCAATTCCGATGAGAGGAGGAGGATCCATTCCAATCGTTGCACTTTTTGAGAAAACGTTGGGATTGAAGACCATCTTAATGGGTTTTGGATTAGATTCAAACAAAATCCACTCCCCGAATGAAAATTATGGACTTTTCAATTATTACAAAGGCATTGAAACCATTCCGCTTTTCTTTAAGAATTTCGCAGAAATGTCGAAGTAGTTGGCTCTTAACTATCCTACCATTTCTGATTCTTTTCCTCAGTTCGTGCACCTATGAAAATGTAGAGGTTACTGAAATTGAAGGAGTTAAAATTCAGTCGTTCGATAAAAAGGGAATAAAGTTTACTGCCAGGATCAAAGTGGCAAATCCCAATACTTATAAGGTGAGAATTACCGATTCTGATGCAGACCTCTTTATAGATAACAGAAAGGCAGGAGAAGCGATGTTAATGAACAATATTGTGATTCCGGCAAATTTCAATGATGTGGTGGAAGCCGAAGTTAGAACTGATTTTGACGGAGGTAGTCTAAACTTGATTCCGATTATTTTGGGAGCAGCGGTTGGAAACAAGATTGACCTAAGGGCCACAGGAACGGTAAAAGCCAAGTCTTTCGTGGTAGGAAAGAGATTTGAATTTGACTACAGTCACTCAGCCAAACTCTGAACATGGACAGTCATAAATTCACCAATTCTCTTATCAAAGAGGACAGTCTATACTTACTTCAACACGCTCACAACCCTGTTAATTGGCTCCCTTGGGGTGAAGAAGCTCAAAAAAAGGCACGGAACGAGAATAAACTAATGTTGATTTCGATAGGCTATTCCAGCTGTCATTGGTGCCACGTAATGGAGAAAGAGTGCTTTGAAGACGAGGAAGTAGCCGAATTAATGAATGAGCATTTCATTTGCATAAAAGTCGATCGAGAAGAAAGGCCCGATGTAGATCAGATATACATGGAAGCCGTTCAATTGATGACCAGACAAGGAGGATGGCCATTGAATTGCTTTACCAATCCAAAAGGAGAGCCCGTTTTCGGTGGCACTTATTTTCCAAAGAATCAGTGGATGAATGTTATGCTACAACTCACCGAAATTTGGAAAAACGAACCCGAAAAGTTCAATGACTACGGGGCCAAGTTGAAAGAAGGTCTTCAAGTCAATGGAATACTTCCCAAAATTTCTCTCGATGAAGAATGGTCTATTGCCACGCTCAATTCATGCGTAAACAATTGGAAAGATCGATTTGACAAAGAAAGAGGTGGACCAAACAAGGCTCCGAAGTTTCCACTTCCCTCTAACTATGCATTTCTTCTCAGGTATTCGTTTGCCGTTAACAATGAGGAGGTGAAAGAACATGTCAAGCTCACACTTGATCGGATGGCGACAGGTGGCATTGTAGATCAGATTGGTGGAGGGTTTACCCGGTATTCTACCGACGGGGAGTGGAAAGTTCCTCATTTTGAAAAGATGCTCTACGACAATGGTCAACTTTTAGCCTTGTATAGCGAAGCGTATTTAGCTTTTAATGATCCTGAATACCTGCATACAGCGGAAGGGATCAAAAAATGGTTGAGGCGAGAAATGCAAAATGGAGAGGGTGGATACTACTCCGCACTTGATGCAGACAGCGAAGGGGTAGAAGGCAAATACTATGTTTGGGATCAGGTAGAATTGACAGTGGAGTACCCTGAGTTCGAAAATTTCTATCACCTGGACTACAAGGCTGAATGGGAAGGAAATATCATACCTGTTCGGCGAGGAACATTGTCAGACTTGGCAAACCAAAATGGTGCAGCAATTAGTGATGTAAAGAACCAACTCGAAGAATTAAATGGAAGGTTAATTGCTGAAAGAAATAAAAGAATTCGTCCCGGGACTGATGATAAGAGCTTGTGTTCATGGAATGCCATGCTTGCCTCAGGTTTTGCGAAAAGCTACAGATTTACCGGTGACGAGAAGGATTTAGAAGAGGCAATCGCCATCATTGGCTTTATCGAAAAACACCTAATTGATCCGACAAACTCTACATTAAAGCATACTTGGAAAAACGGAGTCGCTAAAATCGAGGGATTTTTGGAGGATTACGCCTTTTTAATCGAGGCTTACATCCAGCTCTATTT
This sequence comes from uncultured Cryomorphaceae bacterium, assembly GCA_964635965.1. Taxonomy (GTDB): domain Bacteria; phylum Bacteroidota; class Bacteroidia; order Flavobacteriales_D; family Cryomorphaceae; genus JAKVAV01. The sequence continues at coordinate 14,996 of CAZWQX010000002.1, read as the reverse complement.
GGCAAATTTTAATGAAGAATTCGCAGAAAAGGCCAAAGGTCTCTCCTATGTCGCTCTCGATAAATTTTACGACTCCGAAAAAGGATTGTTCTTCTTTACACCTATTTCAAATGAAGAGCTTATTTCCAGGCCAACAGAAATAAGCGATAATGTAATTCCTTCTTCTAATTCGGTTATGGCAAACAATTTATCACTCTTGTCAGAGTTATACGCCATACCCCATTTTGAAAAAGTATCAAAGAGATTGCTCAAGGCCATCGAAAAAAGTATGATTGAATACGGTTCAGGATATTCTGAATGGGCGAGTATATGGTTGAGGCAAAGCTTGGGCAATCCCGAGATGGCGATAGCAGGAGAGAAAGCCTATTCTTCTATATCCGAAATGAGATCCATCTACAAACCGGGAGTTCTCGCAATCGCGGCTCAATCCGAATCGACTATCGCATTATTTCAAGGTCGATTTAAGAAAGGTCATACACGCTTCTATGTTTGCCGGAATAAAACCTGTCAAAACCCCGTTGATACTGTAACAGAAGCATTTTCAGAACTAAATCGAGTCTACGAGGAAAATTGAAACCTTCATTTTTGGCGTTTTTTCTGGGCATCCTTATCTCCTCAGTTACCCAAGGTCAGTTTTTAAATCCACCTGAGACGGAAAACTACGACCACTACCAAAAATTCAGTTCAGAATTTATTCGTGAAAAGGGAATTGAGGAATTAATGGTTAACCACTTCATTAAACCGGATGGAAAGAAAATTCAGAATCTCTCCTCACAGGAAAAGTATGTTTTCGACAAAAAGGGTCGATTAATCTCTTATGTTCGAATTTCGAAAAAGACGGACACACTAATCACTACCTACCGATTCGTCAGTGATCGATTGAATTGTGAGATAAATAGTGAAGGATCAGGAATTTATAATTACTGCTACACCTATGGCCCTGATGGTTTGCCTTCATCAATTAAATATGGAACAAATGACGATTCAGGATATATCAAGACGGAAGATCTGAAACATAAGAACTACGGAAATCAACTTCATACAACCATCTACAATACATCAGGAAGGCCGTTCATCAAGGAATTCAGGTATATGGATGAGTCGAATAGATTAGTGAAATGGAGGCAATCATATGTTATGACGCGCAAAACTCAAGAAGAAGAATACACATACGATTCGAAAGGAAGGTTTAATTCGAAGAGGTTTATCTTGAATGGAATCAATATGGAGACAGTCCTAAACTACGATGAAAAGGGCAGAATCAGTGAGTACCGATTTTTCCGAAACAACGAATTGGCCGAACGAAAGGAGGTGGTTTACAGGGATACAGGATTGATTGATGCCGAACTCACTCGAGATGAAAAAAAGGGAAGCATTGAAATTGCCCGATACGAATATCGCCTTCGTTACTAGCCCCCTATATGTTACTTTTGTCGAAAATCAATTCGAACATGAAAAGAATACTATTCTTAGCTGCCATTTTTCTCTTTACCGCCATTAACCCAATCAAGGCGGACGAAGGGATGTGGTTGCCTATGCTGATCCAAAGACTTAATCAGCGAGACCTTCAGGAAATGGGTCTTCAACTAACTCCTGAAGAGATATACAGCGTAAATAATTCCAGCTTAAAAGATGCCGTCGTTTCCATGGGTGGCTTCTGCACGGGTGAGATTATTTCACCTAATGGTTTAATGTTGACCAACCATCACTGTGGATACGACGCCATACGCGAAAACAGCACGGTTGATGCCGACTATTTGACCAATGGCTTTTGGGCAAAATCTTACGATGAAGAACTCACGAATGAAGGTCTTTATGTTTCATTCTTAGTGAGAATGGAAGATGTGACTGACAAGGTTCTTAAAGCACTTGAAGGCGTAGAAGGCGAGGATGAACGAAATCAGATTATCGGTGAATTAGGCAAGGAAATTGCCGCGGAAGCAAAAGAAGGAACTCACTACGATGCACGCGTTAGAAGCTTCTACGCAGGTAACGAATTTTATCTTTTCGTTTATGAAACGTTCACGGATGTTCGTTTGGTAGGGGCTCCTCCTTCAAGCGTTGGAAAGTATGGTGGAGATACAGATAACTGGATGTGGCCGAGACATACCGGAGACTTTTCAATGTTCAGAGTTTATTCCGGTCCCGATGGAAAGCCTGCGGATTACAGCCAAGACAATATTCCACTTAAGCCAAAGCATTTCCTTCCCATTTCTTTGTCGGGAGTAAAGGAAGGAGACTTTACCATGACAGGAGGATTTCCGGGTAGTACAGATCGTTATTTAACCTCTTTCGGGATTGAACAAGCGCTTAAATTAAAAAACCCAACTGTAGTAGAAATTCGGGATGCCAAGCTGGCGGCGCTCCGATCCGATATGAAAGCTGATGATGCCGTTCGACTGATGTACGCATCGAAGTATGCTCAAATTGCAAATTATTGGAAGTACTTCATCGGACAAAGCGAGCAGCTCCAGAAAAACAATGTGAAGACCGCAAAAGAAGAAATCGAAGCAGCTTTCACCGATTGGGCAATGGCTGATGACACCCGAAAAAAGAAATACGGTGAAGCCTTGAATCTTATCAAGCAAGCTTATGAGAAAACAGACGAAACGGTAATCGGGGGCACTTATGTCATTGAAGCAGGTCTTCTGGGTGCGGATATCAACTTATTTGCATTCCGAATGGGGAGACAGATAGAAGCTTATTTGGCAATGGAAGATGGTGAAGAAAAAGAACAAACTAAGGCAGCTCTTATCGGAAGAGCCGAAACTTTCTTTGCTGAGACAAATATCTCAACCGACAAAAAATTATTCGCCGTAACGCACGAATTGTATTCCAAAAATGTCCCAGACGATCAACAACCTGAATACCTGAGAGAATTGGGATCAAAATATGACGGCGACTGGGCAAAATATGCAGAGAAGGTTTACGCAAAGAGCATCTTCACAGATCTTGATCGTTTAAAAGGATTTTTGGATAAGCCTTCTGAGAAGACTTTCGAAAAAGACCCGATTCGCATTGTGAGTTCAGATCTTTTCGCAGTTTATCAAGGAAGAGCAGCCACAAATGCAGAGGCGAATGAGATGATGGCTAAAGGGGAAAGGCTATTTATTGCAGGTTTGAGAGAAATGAACCCCGAAAAGTCGTTCTATCCCGATGCAAACTCAACCATGCGTTTCTCATTTGGAAATGTACGTGATTATGAACCTAAAGACGGAGTTACTTATAAGTATACTACTACTCTGGAAGGCGTGATGGAAAAGATGGATCCGAATGACGACGAGTTTATCGTTCCTGCTCGTTTGGTGGAGCTTTACGAAGCTAAGGATTACGGGCAATATGCCGATGAAAATGGAGATCTTGTGGTGAACTTCATTAGCACTAACGATATTACGGGAGGTAACTCCGGAAGCCCGGTAATCAATGGCAGAGGCGAATTGGTTGGTGTTGCCTTTGACGGTAACTGGGAAGCGATGAGCGGGGACATTAATTTTGAGTCCTCTATCCAAAGAACCATTTCCGTAGATGTGCGCTACGTATTGTTTATTGTTGACAAGTACGCCGGGGCCACGAATCTAATCGATGAAATGAAATTGGTAAGGTATACGGAGCCAGAGCCTGCGGCTGAGGTAAGCCAAGGAGAAACTGAAGAAATACAAGAAACGATGGACTAGTCTATTCGATTAGTCTTAATAAGAAAAAAGTCTGCCTTTTAGGTGGACTTTTTCTTTTTACCGGCGACGAAGTCTTTTAAATAAAAAGGTTCGAAATAGGCGCGATCTACGAAATCACCTTTCGAAAAACTTCTTGACGCAGGTAGAACCATTCCTCTTGCCGAGGCCTGAATGTCTTTAATAATATCAAATCCCAGGGGAGTCAAGATTTCTTGGCACTTGGAGGCACCATCTCCAAAATAAAAGACTCGCTCGAATTGCTTTGCTTCAGGAAATGAATCTTCGGTTAGTATTTCGGCTCTGGTAGAAAAAACGGTTCTTCCATCACCCGAAAAACCCGAACAAAAAACTTCCATTCTTCTTGCATCGATCATGGGAATAAAGAGGTCGTTTGGGTTGCCATTCACAACTTCCGTGCTCATAGCTTGAAGGGTATTGATCGCTATGAGGGGCAGTTCCAGAGCGTAAGCAACTCCTTTAGCAGCTGATACGCCAATTCTCAAACCGGTGTAAGATCCAGGTCCTTCGCTAACGGCTACTCCATTAAGTTCTGAAAACGAAATTCCTGCGTCAGCCAATCCTTTTTTGATGAAAGAATTGATCTTCTCAGCATGGGTATAGGCTCCTGATCCATCTTCTACCAGTGACAATAGTTTTCCTTCTAACCCTATGGCTACAGAACAATTCTTGGTTGAAGTTTCTAAACAGAGAATCAGGGCCAAGCTTAATCTTCTTTATAAAGGTCTTCTTTGGAAACTTCTTCGACTTCATCTCCAGGCATCATTTTCTGGGAAACCAAGTCGTACGGTCCGCTAATCACTCTTTCACCTTCGGTGAGTCCATTTGTTACCTCAATATACTTGTCATCTTGAATGCCAGTCTCAACCACTTGAATTTGAGCGGTACCGTTCTCCGTTAGCAAGAAAACACAAGTCATGGGTTCTTTATCCTCATCAGTTTTAGGACCCATCAACCGATCTACAGAAGATACCTTATCAGATTTGGCTGTATCCGTTCTTGAAGTAACGCTTTCAATAGGAATGGATATTACATCATCTTTTCGAGAAGTAATGATATCGACCGTGGCGTTCATACCCGGTCTAAACGGAGATAGTTCCGATTCACTCTCATCGATTAAGTCGGCATAGGAATCACTTAAAATTCTAATCTTGACTTCAAAGTTGGTAACCTGATCAGCAGTCATTCCCGTGGAGTTTGCCGAATTTGCAATCTCGGTAACAATACCTTTAAACTTTCGGTTGACGTATGCATCGACCTCTATATTAGCTGTATCTCCGAAAGCTACTCGCACAATGTCGCTCTCGTTCACATCAACCAGAACCTCCATGACATCCAAGTTAGCAACACGCATTATTTCAGTCCCCGTCATCTGCATGGCTCCAACTACTTGCTCACCTACTTCTACGTCAAGCCGTGAAATCGTTCCATCCATAGGAGCAAAAATTGTAGTTCTTGAATAGGAGTCTCTGGCTTCTTTCACCGAGGCATTGGCTGATTGCACGGAGTATTTAGCGGCCTTCACACTTTCGCTGGCAGCCGTTACTTCTGCTTGAGAAGTCTCGTAATTGGCCAAGGCATTGTCGTATTCAGACTGACTAATTGCACCATCTTCGAATAATCTCTCATTTCTTTGAAATGAAAGCTCTGCGTTGCGCAATTGTGCTTCAGCTTGCACCAATCTGGCTTCTGCGTTTGCCCTATTCGCCTTAGCATTATTTAAAGCTGCTTCTGCTCTGTCTAGTGCCGCCTGAGCTAAATCCGGATTGATTCTTACCAAAAGATCTCCTTGAGTTACTCGTGCACCTTCCTTGAAAGGCAGTTCCAGAATCTTTCCGGATACCTCTGAAGAAATAATCACCTCTGTTTCCGGTTGAATTCTTCCATTGGCAACGACGGTTTCAGTAATACTTCTTTTTTCAGCAGAAGCTACCGTAACCTTCATCGAATTGCCCGATCGTTTTTTTACGACTCCAACAACGATTAGAGCGAGAATGATGATTCCCGCTAACCATAGAAGTCTTTTCGTTCGCTTAGTCATATGGTGGTTAGGCTTTTAGAGGGAAATTGGATTGCCGAGGTAGAAATCGAGAATAACCGTTCGGAAAACGAAATCATACTTGGCAATCAGTTGGTTGAGTTCTGCATTGGTCAATCGCGTTTTGGTATCATTAAACTCAACCGAGTTTATTACTTGCTGCTCATAACGTACCTCCGCGTATTTAAACGATTCTTGTAGTGCAGAAACGGCTTTTTCACTCGCGATATAAGTGTTCATAGCTGCTTTGGCATCAGCGTACGACTGCTCCACGTCAAAACGTAGGTCGGTGGTTACTTGTCGGTAATTCAAATCGGCATTTACCTGATCAATTTTTGCTCTTTCGACGGTTGATTTGGTGAACCAACCGTTGAAAATTGGAATCGATAAAGTAAGCTGAAGGTTCTGGTTAAAGTTGTCGGCTAACTGGTCGGAAAAGGGTTTGGTTTCAAAATCTTCATCTCCAAATACAGTTTGCTCTTGAAGGGTAATTACTTGCTCTCCCGTGCTCGAAACCTGACCGATCGGAACAAAACCTACGTTGGTACCATCTCCCACTTGAACATCGTTAATTCCAGAATATCCTGAACCAAGCGATCCACTCAATTGCAACGACGGATAAAGATTCCCTTTGGAGGAACTTAAAGCGTACTCTGCCGATCGTTGTCTGGCTTCTGCCGCCTGAACCTCAGGTAAACTCTGTTTTGCTCTGATATAGATATCTTGAGGCGTTTGTGACATAAGCTCTACCCCTTTATCGGACAAGTCAGGTTTTACAATGTCAAATTGAGCGGCTACTTCAGGCTCTAACTGCAATAGTTGTGTGAGAGTTAAGAGCTCAAGATTCACGGAGTTCTCACTAGTGACTACGTTCAATTCTTCCTGAGCCAGTTGAGATTGGAGATCGTACAAGTTTCCGCGTGGCATCTGGCCGGCATCGACCAATTTCGCCATCCTGTCTACTTGCTGAGAAGTGAGGTTAACTTGGTTCTGATTCACGGTAAGTGTTTCTTTTGCAAGGAGCACTCTCAAATATGCCAAACAGACCTGCATGGAAATATCGTTTTGGATATTTTGCAAGTCATACTCCGACGCCATTAGATCCTCCTTATTCTGTCTCATGGTATTCATCTTCGAAAAGCCATTGAAAACGTCCAAGGATGAACTCAAGAATAAGTTGTTCGTTCTAACCCGTTCAGAAGCGAACTGGTTGGTGAAAGGGTCGATTCTTTGACCAAAGTTGTAACCGTGGGTTGCTCCTGCATTCAATGAAGGTAGAAGGTTGAGTTTGCTGAATTTCGAATTAACCTCAGCCCGATCAACATTCAACTTGCTTTGTTGAACGGTAATATTGTTGGTTAGCGCGTATTGGATACAACGCTCTAAATCCCAAGCTTCCTGTGCTGATAGCGCTGTGGTGAAGCATAAACATATGATTACAAGTACTCTTTGCATAATTCGGGTAGTTTACTCGGGATAAAAGTAAAGAAGCTGCATTGGGAAAAAACCCAATAAAGTATAAACGGTAAAAGGATTTGGTAAATGGCTAAAGCTTGGTGATCTCCGCTTCAACTCGTCGATTAGCCTCAGCCTGACGGTTGTTCACGGGGGTGGGATAAATCATCATCGAATTGCCAAAGCCCTCATAAGCCATTCTCGATTCAGGAATGCCGAAGTTGACAAGTTCGTCGTAAATCGCTTTTGCCCTGTCCTTACTGAGTTTTCGATAGCTTTTTTTGTTCTTTTTGGCCTCACCGTTAACGTGACCTTGGATTTCGATCTGGATATTATCGTTTTCAACCAGAAACTCTTTTAGCTTTTCCAAAGACGGGATACTCTTAGCCAGGATGGTGGCTTTGTCACTCTCAAATTTGATGTTCTCCAAGTTAATTCGGTCGCCCGCTTTCATTGGCTTCAATTCTACGTTGACCTCGTAAATGGAATCGTTCTTAGGAATGAATCGTTCAGAGTGCAAGAGGTATCCCTTCTTAATAATATTGATATCGTAAGTGCGATAGCTTAAGACGTTTAAATCAACTTGCGAAATGGCGGGGTAACGGGAGGGCACACTATCGGGAAGGTTATCGATAAATATGGTCGCAGGAATTCTCTCCTTGGTCTCCAGATCAGTAACAGTAATTGTAACCGTACGAAGTGGAATCTTATATTCTTGCTCAGGCTCTCCGTTCTCGACGACCTTCCTCGGTTCCGTCCGGTTATAATGCAAGTAGATGGTGTGGCCATTATTTTCTCGAAAAGGATTATCGACCAACAGATAATAAGTTTGACCTTTACGAGCTTTCAGAGCCCTACTGTATGAGTCTCCGGGTCCCGAAGGAACATATTCATCTACCGCCGATTCTTTCAAACCCGTTTGTCCTTGAACCTCGATATTCTTTCTAGAAATGTTCGTACGGATGGGAATCTTCTTGCCATCGGAAATGTCCTGGCAAAAATTCGGGCCATCATAGAGAAACAAGAGAAAGTCAAAATCGTCGTCCTTTCGAATAGGAATTAAGTCAAATGTGAATACGCAGTCGTAGGGTATTGTGAACTTATACCAAACCGAATTATGTTCCCGCTGTATGAAGTAAGGATCGCCCAACTCATAGCCATTCAATTCAAGTTTATTTCCGAATCCTTTTGGTGAATAAACAGGCCCTACAATGGTATCATTAAGCTCTAGGGCACCAATACAATCTGAACCCTGAGCTCCCAATTGAACGGGTTGCTGTGCTAAAGCCGAATGGCTGGAAAAAATAAGGATTAACGCTGCAAAGAATGCTCGCATGAATGGGTTTGCTTGCGGCTCCTAAATTAGATATTCAATTTAATAATTCAGGTTAGGAGATAGCCACTTTTCCATTTCTTCAAAATTCATGCCTTTACGCTTCGCCATGTCTTCGACTTGATCCTTTCCGATTCTTCCAACACCAAAATACTTTGAATGAGGAGAGGCAAAATAGAGACCCGAAACAGAAGCGGCAGGATACATAGCAAAGTTTTCAGTGAGAGAAATATCCGTGTGCTCAGTGGCGTTGAGTAATTCGAAAAGTCCGGGCTTCTCCGTATGGTCGGGACAAGCGGGATATCCCGCAGCAGGCCGAATTCCCCGATACTTTTCTTTAATCAGTTCTTCATTCGAAAAAGATTCTCGCTTCGCATAACCCCAGAACTCCTTTCTCACTTTTTCGTGCATAAGTTCTGCAAAGGCTTCCGCCAAACGGTCGGCAAGGGCCTTAATCATGATGATTGAATAATCATCATGGTTCTTTCGGAAGCGTTCGACGTGCCGTTCTATTCCAATACCGGCAGTAACCGCAAAACCTCCAATGTAATCGTCTCGATTAGACGATTTAGGGGCAACAAAGTCTGCAAGACTGAGATTGGGCTGTCCTTTGGCCTTGCAAACTTGCTGGCGCATACACTCAAATCGGTGGATGACTTCTTTCGACCCATTCGGATCGTAGACTTCTATAGTATCGTGCTCAACCGTGTTCGCGGGCCAAACCCCTATTACCGCTCTTGCCCTAAGCCACTGATTGGTAACAATTTCCTGAAGCATGTTGGTGGCATCCTCATAGAGCCTGGTAGCTTCCTTACCGACAATTTCATCCTCTAATATTCGAGGGAACCTTCCATGCAAATCCCATGTCTGGAAAAACGGAGTCCAATCAATGTAAGGGATCAACTCTCGAAGCCCTTGATCATAGAATGATTTTACACCAAGGAAGGATGGCTTTTCAATATCAGGTTCATTGTCCCAATCAATCTTGAATCTCGATTTTCTGGCCTCTTCGATGGAAAGGTATTTCTTAACCTTTTGCTTACCGTGATGGTGAAATCTGATTTTCTCGTATTCTTTCTTGATCTCTCCAATGAAGCTGCCACTCTCCCTCCCTAAGAGTCGTTCAACAACGGTTACGGAGCGAGAAGCATCTTGAACATGAACCGTTTGATTCTTTGTGTAGAATTGTTCGATTTTCACTGCGGTGTGAACCCGGCTAGTGGTAGCTCCGCCGATGAGCAAAGGAATGTTTAAATCTCTCCGCTCCATCTCTTTTGCCACCCCAACCATCTCTTCCAAACTCGGAGTAATCAAACCACTTAGTCCAATTATATCCGCTCCTTCTTCAACCGCCTTATCCAAGATTTTTTCAGCAGGAACCATTACCCCCATATCGATTACATCGTAGTTGTTACACGCCAATACAACTCCTACAATGTTTTTACCGATATCATGTACGTCACCTTTAACAGTCGCTAACAACACTTTTCCTCTGGTGGAAGTGTCCTGAAATTTTTTCTTGTCTTCTTCAATGTAGGGCAAGAGATAAGCCACTGCTTTTTTCATCACACGAGCACTCTTGACTACCTGGGGTAAGAACATTTTCCCTGATCCAAAAAGATCTCCAACGACATTCATCCCGTCCATTAAGGGCCCTTCGATTACTTCTAGCGGTCTCTCAAAGCCTGTTCTGGCCTCTTCAGTATCCTCGACGATGTATTTGTCAATTCCCTTGACCAAAGCATGTGTCAATCTTTCTCTTACCTCCAAAGATCTCCATTCCTCAGTAGTCTGTTCTTTGCCGGACTTATCCCCTTTCACGCTTTCCGCATAATCGAGGAGACGTTCAGTTGCATCATCTCGACGATTTAGAAGCACATCTTCCACTCTGGTTAAGAGTTCAGGTTGAATGCTGTCATAAACGGTGAGCATTGTAGGATTTACAATCCCCATATCCATTCCCGCTTTAATCCCGTGGAACAAGAATGCACTATGCATTGCCTCCCGCACGACATTATTCCCGCGAAAACTGAAGGAAACATTACTTACTCCTCCGCTCACCATTGCACCCGGAAGATTCTCCTTGATCCATTTTGTGGCCTCAAAGAAATCAACCGCGTTATTGTTATGCTCATCTATCCCTGTACCAACGGGGAAGATATTTGGATCGAAAATGATATCATCCTTGGGGAAACCAACCTTCTCCGTTAGAATCCGATATGACCTTTCACAAATTTCAATTCGACGGTCTAAGGAATCGGCTTGGCCCTTCTCGTCAAAAGCCATGACGATCACTGCCGCTCCATATCTAAGAATTCGCTTTGCCTGCCAAACGAACTCATCCTCTCCTCCTTTAAGACTGATGCTGTTTACGACGGCTTTTCCCTGAACGCACTTCAAACCAGCCTCGATTATTGACCATTTTGAAGAGTCGATCATTATTGGAATTCTGGCAATTTCAGGCTCGGAGGCTATGAGATTCAAGTATCTCACCATTGCCTTTTCACCGTCTAGCATTCCCTCATCCATATTAACATCCAGGATCTGGGCTCCCCCTCTGACTTGATCTAAAGCAACCTCTATAGCTTCATCAAACAACTCATCTTTGATGAGGCGCAAAAATTTACGACTCCCCGTTACATTGGTTCTCTCTCCAACATTGACAAAATTGGTGTCAGGGTTGACAACCAAAGGCTCCAGTCCACTCAGTCTTAACATCGAGTCAAATATTTACGGCTCTTCTAGGCATAGCCTTGGCGACAAAGCCTTGTCTGGGTTTGGATTGATCAGCTATTTGAGAAATTGCTTTTATATGTTCGGGTGTGGTCCCGCAGCAACCCCCAACAATGTTCAGAAAGCCTGAGTCCAAGAACTCCGCTATTTGATCGGCCATTTCTTGAGGTGTCTGATCGTATTCCCCAAATTCATTGGGTAAGCCCGCATTCGGGTGCGCACTCACCGCAAAAGGAGCCTTTTCTGACAGGACCTTCAAATAGGGTCTGAGCTGTGAAGCTCCCAAAGCACAATTTAAACCAATTGACATGAGGGGCATATGCTCAAGGGAAATGAGAAAAGCCTCAGTTGTTTGACCTGAAAGAGTTCTTCCACTGGCATCAGTAATAGTACCTGACACCATAATGGGTAATTCTAGGTTGAGTTCGTCATACACCTCATCGATGGCAAATAAAGCAGCTTTTGCATTCAAGGTGTCAAAGACGGTTTCGACCAAAAGAATGTCAGCCCCTCCCTCAATAAGCGCTTTACCTTGCTGGGCATAGTTCTCTCTTAGTTGATCGAAAGTTACAGCTCGGTAACCGGGGTCGTTTACATCAGGCGATAAACTGGCCGTTCTGTTAGTTGGCCCCATCGATCCCGCAACAAATCTAGGCTTATCGGGATTCTTGGCGGTGAATTCGTCAGCAGCCTCACGAGCGAGCTTAGCACTGGAATAGTTTAATTCGTATACCAATTCCTCCAAATGGTAATCAGCTTGGGCAATTTGTGTCGAACTGAAGGTGTTTGTCTCAGCAATATCTGCACCTGCGGCAAAATATTCGAGATGAATATCCTTGATTATATCGGGTCTGGTAATGCTTAGAAGATCATTGTTTCCTTTTAGGGGATGTGGATGATCTTTGAGACGCTCTCCTCGAAAGTCTTCTTCCTCAAGTTGATGACGCTGGATCATCGTTCCCATCGCGCCGTCCAGAACCAAAAGCCTTTTGCTCAGGATTTCCCTAATCAGATCCGAAGAAGGTTTAGACTTCCTCATTTAAGTGTAAGTATTAATGAATTTCGTTAAATGACTTCAAGAATCCTTTGATACGATTCCTGTAAAAAACGGCGAAGAGGATCACCAGAAGCACATAGGGAATTCCCATTAAATAGAGTATCCCATTATTCAAACCATTAGCTAAGCCATATCCTGCCTCATCTGTAGCGTTTTCAGCCACGGCTTTGCACATGGCACACTGTGCATCAAGTTCCCCAACAAATGATGCCGAGAACAAAAGAGCCAGAAAAATGCCAATATACTTCCCCTTGAGTTTCATGCTACAAATTTACTACATCCCGTAATACGGAGATATCATCAAATAGACCAAAACACCTGATACAGCGACATAAAGCCAAATAGGAAATGTTATTTTGGCAATTATTTTATGCTGATCAAATCTTTTGGCCAAAGCTCTCACATAGGTCACCAAGACGAGCGGAATAATAATGATGGAAAGCAGGATGTGTGATACGAGCAAGGTAAAGTAAACAGGCCTTATCCACCCTTCACCTCCAAAGGGTGTTGAATCACTTGTGCTATGATAAATAACGTACAAGACCAAGAACAAGGCTGAGAAAACTATCGCAGAAGTCATGAGCTTCCTGTGGGTTTCTATTCTCTTATTCTTTATAGCTATCACGGCCAGAACCAAAAAAATGGCGGTCAACCCATTCAACGTTGCATAGATTGGAGGCAAAAACGAAGTATCGTAACCTTCAATCTTTGTGGTAAAGAACAACACTGCCACTGCCAGAGGAACTGCAATGGACACTATGATAATCCAAGGTTTATATTTTCTCTCGACACCTTCTGAAGTCATGACGGCACTTTTTCAGATTTCTTCATCGTTTCTTCTTTCTTGAGCATCTTGATATCCGTCACCAGATCATCTACTTCTTTTGAACTGGTACCGTCATAGAATCCACGAATATGACGGTCTCTATCGAGTAAGACGAACATTGAAGAATGTAAAAAGCCACCGGGTGCTTCCGAATCTTCTTGTGTACTCAACATGTACCCTTCAAACCCATGCTCAAACGTTTTGTTCTGATCACCTGTGAGGAATGTCCATGATTCAAAATCTGCACCTTGTTCTTTACCATACTCCATTAAGACCTCCGGGGTGTCATTTTGAGGATTTACAGTATGAGAGATAAAATGAACATCATCATATACAGGATCTTCGAGCATCCATTGTAACCGAGTCATTTGCTTGGTCATTATTGGGCATATCGTTGGACAGGTAGTAAAGAAAAAATCGGCAACGATAATTTTGCCTTCGAAATCAACCCATGAATTCCGTTGGCCAAATTGATTGGTAAATGAAAAGTCGGGGACTTTGTGATAAATGGTATCTGTTGTTGCACCTCCTTCTGTAATGACAGGTTCTTTCGGGCCGTAATAAGGCAAGGTCTTAAAGTTATGATCAGCCTTGCTAAGGAAGATCAGAACCAATCCCGGACCTAACAGTAAAACAAAAAGAAGAAGGAGTTTTTTTCGCTCGGTAATTCCGCTCATTTAAGGCCTAAATTCAAGCCACACACTGTTCAAGTAGCTCGATTCGGTAATTCCGATAAAAATGAGGTACAATATGAAGATCGCATATGGCAGCAAAATAACATACCTAAGCGATTTTCGTTCATCAGCCAAGTGCATAAAAACAGCGACGATGTAGCCCGCCTTAATAAGTGTCATAACAATGAATGACCATTTAACAACAGGCCATAATGTTGTTCCTTGTTTAATAAAAATACCCAAGGCTACTTCGACGGTCGTAATAATTGAGAGTAAGACCGTAACAAAAACGATTTTCTTCCTAATCTTTCTTCCAGTTTCTTCATCGTGATTAGCTTGAACCGAATAGCTATCGTTTACAATAAGATCGTCGCGTTCCATGGTCTTTAATGTATTAGATCAAGTAGAAAAATGTGAAAACGAATACCCAAACCAGGTCAACAAAGTGCCAGTAAAGGCCTGTTTTTTCAACCATTTCGTAATGGCCCCGACGCTGGTAAACACCACGGATAACTCCAAAAAAGATAATGATATTGATCACTACCCCACTGAAAACGTGAAAGCCGTGAAAACCCGTGATGAAGAAGAAAAAATTCGCATATTGAGGAGGGCCATACTCATTGATGGTCATATTCGCTCCTTGAACGTAATTGATTCTTTCATTAAATAGGTTAGTTGCCTTATCACCCGTTATCAAGGCCTCATTCTCCATTCCTTTGTTAGCAATGAGAGAAAACCCTTCGACATCCGTCGCCATCATACCATGAGGGACTTCCTCCACGAGATGATAGATAGTATTATCCTGACTAATCATGTATCCCGCAGAACCATGAATGAAGTGACTCCACTCCCACGCTTGAGAACCTAAAAAGAAAAAGCCTCCAATTCTAAATGGTATCAAAGCTGTGATAAAAGATGTTCAAATTCACGATGAGATTTTCAACATCATCACTAAATCGATTCACATTTTTAAAATATTCCATTCCCTTGATCTTACCTAAGACAGCAATGTGTGGTTTAGAAATACGATAGACCAAAAGCACCAACGAAAAGAGTACTCCAAAGATGATTCCTTGGGAAATGCCTACGAGCAAAGTGGTCAAAAAGGTAACCAATAACAGGATAAATTCATCTTTTTGTTGTTTGAACAATTGTTGGGGATACTTCAAATCGATCAATCCATATACA
>CAZWQX010000001.1:0-102355 GCA_964635965.1 uncultured Cryomorphaceae bacterium | reverse complement strand
GTTATGCGGAGTACAAAGGAGTCTGTAAAGCCAGTTTTCTTGAGGATGAGGAAGAGATAATCAAAGTGAAATTTCGAGTCATCTTCTGGAATTTTTACTGGTACCCGGTAAAACACCTATTCAAGAAAAAGGAAGAGAAGAAAATTGAAGAGTCTCCGAAAAGGAGAAAGAAAAGGCGAATCAATGCCAGAACGATTATTCGGTTGATCAAATCATTTGAGATAAAACGATTTCATCTCAACTTGGATACCGGAGATTGTGTGAGAAACGCTTCGCTATATCCCGTGTTCATTTTGTTAAATCAATACAAAGGAGGATTCGAACTGAACTATCTGGGCAACAATTCACTACTGCTGCATATCCAAAATAGGCCGGTTCGAATCATTAAGTCATTTATTAATTTTTAAACCCTAAAGTCATGGAACTACATTTTGAAGAATTACTGGAGAAAGTGACTGACTTCATGAGAACTGAAGCCAACACTGAAACGGTAATCGGAAAAGAGTTTGAACTTGGAGAGTTCAAAGTGGTACCTGTAATCAAAATCGGAATGGGCTTTGGTTCAGGCGGTGGAGGTGGATCTGAGAGTAAGGAACGCAAAGGAGAAGGAATGGGTGCTGGAGCAGGTATGGGAATCGAACCTATCGGATTCCTCGTTACTCGAGAAGGAGAGATTTCATTCTTAGAAGCGGGTAAGGCACACGGTTTAGCTGCCGCCTTCGAGAAAGTTCCCGATCTAATCGAAAAACTTGCCGCCAAAACTCCTGAGCCATCAGTGAACTAAAGCCTTTGATATATGACTTGGGTCTATTCCATAATCGACCCGAGGCATATTCATCTGAGTGATTAAGTCCTATCTGATCTTGAAGAAAAGACCCTCTGAAGTGATTTAGGGGGTTTTTTTTGAATCTGATTATTTTCTTCCCGATTTTTCCGTGAGGTTTCGGATCATGGAGAAGAGGATTTTCGATAGGGATTCCGCCTGTTCATAGAATTCGAGATATTCCGTATCCTGAATTTTCCCATCATCCCTCAAGATACCCAAGATTGCTACACACTCAAAAATGGAGCTCCGAGCAATTATGTAGAAATTTCTTCGGTCCCTGAAGGAGAATCTACCAGAGCCTTCTGCAATATTCAGAGGGACACTCAAGGCAGCTCTTTTTAATTGATTTGCAATTACGGCGTCTACCTTTTTTAAAATTATCCACTCCGTGATTGACGTATAAAAAGCCTTGGCTTGGTGGTATACATCCAACTTTTCAAAATCGAACATTCTTTCATCTTTTCGTCTTCAGATAAAGTTACACGAATTTGAAAATCAATTGAATGACCGTGACTGGTACCTCTTTCGCTAACAGTATTCTTTGGAGTCCTTTATAAGACCTCCCTGTTTCAATTGAGTGAGTGTGGGAATGAGTGTGAAGAAGAAACGGAGTTAGCATGTTCGCTTTCGCTCCCACACTCACTTTGTTTGCGTAATTCTTGATTTTGAGGAATACTTCCATCGGAAGTTTTTGCAAGAATAAAAGCGAAAAAAAGAGTGGAGGACGAGTGTGAGAGCGAAGAAAAGCAGAGTGAAAGTGATCGCTCCCGCTCTCACTCTCGCTCTGCTTTGTACCTGGGGTGGGAATCGAACCCACACGGTATTGCTACCACTGGATTTTGAATCCAGCGCGTCTACCAATTCCGCCACCCAGGCATTAAATTGATACACAATGCCTGGTGGTTGAGTTTATCTCGATTTCTATCGGGACCAACCAGGCATTAGGTAAACTGTTCAATCTGAAAGCTTGAATCCGAACGATTTCGGCACTTTTCAGACGTTTTGGGGAGCGCAAAATTAATGAACAAATACAATAAGGCAAGGAATAATTTGATTACGCCGATATTTGCCCCTCCATTTCTTTGTCAATCAGTACCAATCACGTAGCTTTGCAGCCCTTTTTAAGATGAGCAGTTCAGTCAAAATTTTCGCAGGTAGCGCTTCCGAGGAACTCGGTAGAAGCATTGCCAGAGCCTACGGGCAGGAATTAGGTAACCTCAAAATGTCGCGTTTCAGCGATGGAGAGTTTCAGATTTCCTATGAAGAAAGTATCCGCGGAAATGATGTTTTTATCATTCAGTCGACTTTCCCTCCCGCAGATAATTTGATGGAGTTGCTAATCATGGTTGACGCCGCAAAAAGAGCTTCAGCTCGCAGAATCGTCGCCATTCTACCCTATTTCGGATTTGCCCGTCAGGATAGAAAAGACAAACCAAGAGTCGCAATCGGCGCAAAACTCGTAGCTAATCTTTTGACCGCTGCCGGAGTTGACCGTGTGATGACAATGGATCTTCATGCAGATCAAATCCAAGGATTCTTTGAGGTTCCTGTTGACCACCTCTTTGCTTCATCGATCTTCTTGCCATTTATCGAAACACTCGATACCTCAAACCTTATTATGGCAGCGCCTGATACTGGTGGTACCAAACGAGCAAATGCTTACGCCAAGTATTTGAATGTAGATATGGCAATCTGCTACAAGCAGAGGAAAGTGGCCAACCAAATCGAGAACATGACTGTGATCGGAGAGGTGGAAGGAAAAGATGTTCTATTAGTTGACGACATTATCGATACAGCCGGAACATTAACGAAGGCGGCCGATATGATGATGGACCGAGGTGCTAAAAGTGTTAGAGCGATGTGTACTCACCCCGTTTTATCAGGACCTGCATACGACCGAATAGAAAAGTCTAGCATCAAAGAATTGATCGTTACGGATACCATACCCCTTCGCCAGCAGAGCGAAAAGATTCGGGTATTGACTATCGCTGATTTATTTGCAGAAGTCATTCATAGCGCGATCAACTATCAATCAATAAGCAAATATTTTATCGTTTCATAAACCAGAGTAAAAATGAAAACAGTATCGTTGAGCGGTTCTCCACGTGAGAACGTAGGGAAAAAAGATGCTGGTCTCCTTCGAGCCGAGAAAAAAGTGCCTTGTGTACTTTACGGTGGGGAAGATCAAAAACATTTTTCCATTGACAGTATCCAATTTTCAAAGTTCGTATACACTCCTGATGTCTTCATCTACGAGTTGGACATGGGCGGCGAAAAAGCAAACGCAATTGTTCGCGACATTCAGTTCCACCCGGTAACGGATGAAATCCTACATGTTGATTTCTTGGAATTGATTGACGGAAGACCGGTTAAGTTGGAGCTTCCTGTAAAATTGTCGGGTAATGCCATCGGTGTAAGAAACGGGGGACGTCTCTTGTCGAACTTTCGTCGCATTAAGGTAAAAGGTATTCCTGCTGATTTACCTGACGTGGTAGAAGTAGACATTACAAAACTTAGAATTGGAAAATTCATCCGAATAGAAGATTTGAATCTTCCTTCTGCAACAATCTTGCACAACCCTAAATCAGTAGTAGTTGGAGTTAAAATGGCTCGTGGTGCTGTTGATGAAGAAGAGGAAGAAGAAGGCGAAGAAGGTGAAGAAGGTGCTGCTGAAGGTGCTGAAGCCACTGCAGAAGCTCCTGCAGAAGAGTAAATTATTCCCGACCGATTTCATGAAATACCTCATCGTCGGTTTGGGAAATGTGGGTGCTCAATACCAAGACACCCGACATAATGTTGGATTTAATGTAGCCGATGCGCTCGCTGAGTCATCGGCTACTTCTTTTTCAGACCTCAGATATGGAGCAGTCGCATTGGCTAAGCATAAAGGGAGGCATTTGGTTTTGCTGAAACCCAATACCTATATGAACCTCAGCGGCAAGGCGGTAAATTATTGGCTCCAGAAGGAGAAAATCCCTTTTGAAAAGTTGCTTATTGTGACCGATGACTTGGCACTTCCATTTGGAAAACAGCGACTTCGTTTGAAGGGAAGCGATGGAGGCCATAACGGACTTAAAAGCATTAACCAAGTTTTAGGAAGAACCGATTATGCCAGGTTGAGAATAGGAATTGGCAACGAATTTCAGAAAGGAAATCAAGTTGATTATGTTCTGGGAAAGTGGTCTGCCGAAGAAATGATTACCTTACCGGAACGAATCAAAATTGCCGCTGAAACCTGTCAGGCATTCACTACAATTGGTGGTTCTCAAACCATGACCTTTTTTAATAACAAATAGTTAATCGAAGCGCGAGCAGATGGCTCATTCGACTTAGTACATTTGCCCACTGTTAAATTAAACCCTCTACTATGAAGAGATTCTACACTTACTTTTTCGTTGCATTTCTTGCATTGACCTTCGGTCATGTAAATGCCCAAACAGACTTAATTATCACAGGAGTCGTTGATGGAGATCTTTCGGGTGGAAAACCGAAAGTTGTTGAGTTTTATGTGATAAACGATATCGCCGACCTTAGTGTTTACGGATTTGGATCTGCAAACAACGGAGGCGGAACTGATGGAGTTGAATATGTATTTCCTGCAGACGCATATGAAGCAGGAGAATTCTTTTACGTTACTACAGCAGCTGTAGATGATGATGTGGCCTTCCAAGACTTCTTTGGGTTTGCTCCCGACTATCAGGCAAGCGCTGCTGCAATTAATGGAGATGATGCCGTGGAGTTGTTCTTGAACGACGTGGTGGTTGACGTTTACGGAGACCCTGATGTAAATGGCGACGGCACAGCATGGGATTACACGGATAGCTGGGCATATCGTCAAAATGGATCGGAAGCTGCTACATCTTGGGTTTCGGGTGACTGGATTGTTCCAGGTCTGGGAACACTTGATGGCGAAACGACAAATGCATCAGCCGCAAACCCATTTCCGCTTGGGACTTATTCTACCGAAGGAGGAGGAAGCGCAGGTGACGTAACAATTCAAGAAATTCAAGAAACTACTGACCCCGATGGGGCATCTCCGTTAGTGAACCAGGAAGTTACTACTAACGGAATTGTTACTGCTGCTTATGATGAAGGTTTCTGGATCCAAGACGGAACGGGAGCTTGGAGCGGAGTATTTGTGAGAGAAGATAACCCTGGCGTTTTAGTTGGAGATGATGTTGACGTTACCGGAACAGTTCAAGAGAACTTCGGACTGACTCGCATTAACAGCGTAACGGAGATTACCGTGAACTCTTCGATGAATATGCTTCCTGCGGCTGAGGTATTGACAACGGGAACTGCCGGCGTTGAGGAATTCGAAAGTGTTTTAGTTCAGCTGGATGCTGTTACTTGTACCGATGACAACCTCGGATTTGGTGAATGGGAAATCAATGATGGCTCAGGGGAATATCGGGTTGATGATGAGCTTTACGATGCTGAACCTCAAGTGCTCAACGGTTATGATATAGTTGGGGTAGCTTACTTCAGCTTTAGCAACTTCAAGCTTCTTCCAAGAGACATGAATGATGTTACCCTGAACGCTGATGCAAGTGAGCTAGGTCTCGGCTTTGAAGCTTCGGGTATAGGTGCAGACGAGACAGGAGGAACAATCACTATTGAAGTAGAGATCCTGAACCCTGCAGACGTTGAAACGACTGTAGATGTAGTTGTTTCAGGAGGAACTGCCGTTAATGGTGTAAACTACAACTTCACTGATCCTACTCCTTTGACTTTTGCCGCCGGCGATGCTACTCCACAATCATTTGATGTCGAAATCATCGATGATATGGATGAGAATGATGACCGCACGATTGTATTTGCTTTGGAGAACGCCACCAACGGTGCGGTTCTTACAACTGGAGAACTCACAGTGACAATCGATGACGATGATACTGGAATTGTTATCACGGATATCGCCGTAGCTGCTGAAGAAGACGCCGATGGTGTAGCAGTTTTGGATGGACAAGAAGTAACGATTGCTGGATTGGTTTATGGTGAGAACATGAATGGAAACGGACTTTCGTTCACCATCATTGACCAAACGGGAGGTATAGGATTATTTACCCAAACCGTAGTTGACGGCTATGTTGTGAACGAAGGAGACTCTGTGGTTATCACGGGAACCGTTGGCCAATTCGCCGGTCTTACTCAGTTGAACCCTTCTTCAATCGACTTGATTTCTTCCGGTAATCCTATTGCTGAACCAACGGTTGTTACTGAATTGAGTGACGCTACTGTTTCACAATTGGTAAAGATTGAATGTGTTTTCTTGCTAGATCCTACTGAATGGACGGGAGCAGGATCGGGATTTAATGTTGCCGTAAGTGACGGTGTGAATGAATTTGCCGTTCGAATTGACAATGACGTTGATCTCTACAGCCAAAACGCTCCTTCAGGGACCTTTGACGTAACGGGTATCGGAGGCCAGTTCGATAATAGTTTTCCGTTTACGGAAGGTTTCCAATTGTTGCCTCGAAGAAGTGCTGATATCGAATCCCAAGAGTGTGGAATTATCACTGCTCCTGTAAACGACGAGTGTTTATCTGCAGTTGATGTAAACGAACTGCTAGGTGGACCTATTGGAGAGGCTCAAGTTTCTACTCAATACACAAATGCAGGGGCAACCGTTGCAGATCCTGATGTAACAAACGGTTTCGAGTGTTTCGGTGAGCCCGATGGTTCAGGTACCGATCCAAGTTTGGAAAACAATGTTTGGTTCACCTTCACGGGAGATGGGAATACCTATTTCGTTGAAACAACTGACTGTAACGGAACGGCGGAAGACTACATTCCCGATGGAGACACTCAAATTGCCATCTACCAAGGGCTGTGTGGTTTGTTCCAGGCACCTTACCTCTGTAATGAAGATGGACCAGACGCTTCACCGGGGAACTTCGAAGCAGGCCTTGAAGTACCAACGGTTGCAGGCCAAAACTACATTATCATGGTTGATGGATTTGCCGGTGCAGCTGGTGACTTCTGCTTGTCATTCACTCGTCAGGCATTGCCAAATGACAACTGTG
Source organism: uncultured Cryomorphaceae bacterium (assembly GCA_964635965.1). Classification (GTDB taxonomy): domain Bacteria; phylum Bacteroidota; class Bacteroidia; order Flavobacteriales_D; family Cryomorphaceae; genus JAKVAV01. Next base: position 95,506 of record CAZWQX010000001.1, on the reverse strand, counting down.
ACGGGGCAATTGACCTAACCGACTTAACGGGAGGGCCGGTTGATTCACCGCAAACATTGGGTGCTTTCTCAAATGACGGAGCAACTTCCGAGAATGATCCTAATCCGAATGACGAGGTAGCGAACTGCTGGTTTGGAACTCCATTGGTTTCCAACACGGTTTGGTTCTCCTTCGAAGGCGATGGTAGCGAGTACTTCATCGAAACCGTAAACTGCAGCGAAGTGACAGACTACATTGACGATGGAGATACCCAAATGGCAATCTTCACGGGAGACTGTGGTGACTTGACCCAAGTAGCTTGTAACGAAGATGGACCTCAGTCTACCAGCTCAGAATTCCCTGCGGGAATCACCCTTTTAACTGAGCCGGGAGTGACCTATTCAGTGATGGTTGACGGTTACGAAGGAGCTCAAGGAGAGTTCTGTATGCAAATGACCATGACTAGCGCCATGAGTGTAGAAGATCAATCTGCTTTCGAATTCAACGCTTATCCAAACCCAACAACGGGATTGGTAGTGGTAGAATCAGGACTTCAGCTCAACCAAGTGAACCTCATGAATGTATTGGGACAGACGGTGAAGCAATGGAGCTTAAATGGCGCTGAACGTTTTGAGTTTGATGCAAGCGATGTTGAAGCAGGGGTTTACCTACTTCAAGTTCGTTCAGGAGAGAAATTCTCGACGTTGAAGCTCATCGTTGAGTAAAACATATTTCAAGAATTGAAAAAGCCCGGGCAGTCGCTCGGGCTTTTTTAGTTTCTGTATATTTAAGATGGATAAGATGCAGAAATGAAGGTGATTCGACATAAAGTAATTCTTAGAATAGCAGCCTCAGTTTTCGTTGCATCTTCGTTTTCATTGAGCGGGAATTCTCAAAACTTGGTTCCAAATGCCGATTTTGAGTCTTACTCTGAATGTCCGGACTTTTATTCTCAGACAGATCGACTTGATGCTTGGAACGCGTATCGAGGAACACCTGACTACTACTATTCATGTGACGAGACTAATATTGCCGGAGTACCATACAATCAGATTTCCGGATTTCAACCTGCACTTTCAGGTGAAGGTTACATTGGAATTTATGGAATACTGCATGACAATACCAGAGAAATTATTGGCGTCGAACTTCTCGAACCACTTGAGATAGGGGTCGAATACTTTATAAGTTTTTATTGGAGCAGAGCTTTTGGCGGAGCATTCCATTCGAATTGTGATTGTGCAAGTTCTAATTTGGGAGCATTGTTCACTACTGAACCATTCGATTTTCTTAATAACCCTATAGAAGTAGGAAATTTTGCCCATGTTTTCGATGGCACTGTTCATGAGGATAGCACAAATTGGGTAGAGATATCTGGTTGGTTCATCGCCGATCAGGCATACACTCATCTCGCAATAGGTAACCATTTTGATCTGGATCAAATCCAACTTGAATACTTCAATACCGATCCATCTGAAACAACAATTGTGACATACTATTACATAGATAATGTGTGCGTCACAACGGATGTTTCAAATTGCCAGGCTCCAAATTCCTCGAGTCAAGAATTTCCAGAAAATCAAATTCAAATCTTTCCTAATCCAACAACTGGGTTGGTTATGATAAAATCAGGACTTCAGCTCGACCAGGTGCACCTAATGAACGTATTGGGTCAAACGGTTAAGCAGTGGAGCCTAAATGGTGCTGAGCGATTCGAGTTTGATGCAAGCGACGTCGAAGCGGGCGTTTACCTGCTCCAAGTTCGTTCAGGAAATAAATTCTCGACGTTGAAACTTATTGTTGAGTAAAAACCTACTTCACAAAATGAAAAGCCCGGGCAACTGCCCGGGCTTTTTTTGTTCTATTCATTTTCAACTAGCTAAGCAAGGTCGACATGGAAACTTTCTTCCCAACCACTTCAACCAACTGGTCAATGGAAATGCGTTCTTGAGCCATTGAGTCTCGCTCGCGTATGGTTACAGTACCATCTTCAAGGCTATCGTGATCTACCGTCACACAGAAAGGAGTTCCAATCGCATCTTGGCGGCGGTAACGTTTCCCGATTCCGTCTTTCTCGTCGTACTGGCTATTGTAATCCAACTTAAGTCGGTCCATAATCTCTCTAGCCAATTCCGGCAAGCCGTCTTTCTTCACCAATGGAAGCACGGCTACCTTAACAGGTGCTACAGCGGGTGGAATGCGTAAAACGGTACGAATACTTCCATCCTCCAACGTCTCCTCTTCATAGGCGGCAGACAATACGGCTAGGAAAAGTCGGTCCAAACCTATAGATGTCTCTACCACATAAGGCACGTAGCTCTCTTTTTCCTGAGGATCGAAATACCTAAGCTTTTTCCCGCTGAATTCTTCGTGTCGGGCCAAGTCGTAGTCCGTCCGAGAGTGAATTCCCTCGAGCTCCTTGAAACCCATGGGAAAATCGAATTCAATATCACAAGCTGCATTGGCGTAGTGTGCCAATTTCACGTGATCGTGAATCCGGTAATTTCCTTCACCCAATCCAAGTTTCTTGTGCCAGTTTAATCGGGCTTCCTTCCACTTGGCGTACCAGTCTAATTCAGTTCCCGGTTTCACGAAAAACTGCATCTCCATCTGCTCGAATTCGCGCATGCGGAAGATGAACTGTCGTGCGATAATTTCGTTTCTGAAGGCCTTTCCAATTTGGGCAATACCAAACGGGATTTTCATCCGACTGCTCTTCTGAACGTTCAAAAAGTTCACGAATATTCCCTGAGCCGTTTCCGGTCGGAGGTAAATTGAACTGGAGTCACCCGCCACGGATCCCAGTTCCGTTTTAAACATGAGGTTGAACTGTCGTACTTCCGTCCAATTCTTAGAACCGGTTTCCGGATCGGCAATCCCCAAATCGTCAATTAAGTTTTTTACCGCCTCTAAATCTTCTCGGTCCATCGCATCCTTAAATCGACCGTTCACTTCGTCAATTTTGGTTTTGCTTCTCAGCACATTTGGATTGGTCGCCCTGAATTGCTCTTCGTCAAAGTCATCACCGAAACGTTTTTTCCCTTTGGTGACTTCTTTTTCAATTTTCTGACGGTATTTCTCCAGGTAATCTTCGATTAATACATCGGCGCGGTAGCGCTTTTTGCTGTCCTTATTATCGATCAAAGGATCGTTAAAGGCGTCAACGTGGCCCGACGCTTTCCAGGTGGTAGGATGCATGAATATGGCAGAGTCGAGCCCGACAATGTTCTCATTTAGCCGCACCATGGCATTCCACCAGTAGGCCTTCAGATTGTTTTTTAGCTCGGCACCATAAGGTCCGTAATCGTAAGTGGCACTCAGACCATCATAGATTTCACTGGATGGATAAACGAATCCATATTCCTTGGCGTGGCCGATGATCTTTTTGAGCAAGTCGTCTTGGGACATCTGATAAAGCTTTGTTTGAAGACCTTTTTGAGTCGGCAAAAGTAAGCCAAAGCATGGTATATTGAAATCTTCTCTTCTAACTTTGCTCCATGATTCAAATTGATAATGCATTGCTTTCCGACGATCTCTTTTCCGAGAGATTTGTTTGTGATTTAGGAGCGTGCAAAGGAGCTTGTTGTGTGGAGGGAGAAAGTGGTGCTCCACTCGAATCAGAAGAGATTGATATTCTAGAAGAGGCACTGGAAGATATCAAACCATTTATGCGCCCTGAAGGAATTGAACGGGTAGAGGAAGTAGGAGTGTTTACGATTGATGCCGATGGAGAATACGTCACTCCATTAGTAAATGGTGAAGAATGCGCTTTCGTAAAATTTGAAGAAAATGGAACGGCGAAGTGTGCCATCGAGATGGCTTGGCGAGCTGGAAAAACGGATTTTCCCAAGCCGATTTCGTGTCATTTGTACCCAATTCGCCTTACCCAATTAAAAGATCTTACCGCCCTTAATTACCATTATTGGCCCATTTGTGACCCTGCCCGAAAGTGCGGAGCATCGCTGAATGTGAAGGTTTTTCGCTTCTTAAAAGAGCCAATCATCCGAAAATTTGGAGATGAGTTTTTCGAGAAAATTGAAGAGGCGGACAAGCTTTTGGATAAAAGCTGAGGCGCTATTTTCCAAATTCGGCTCAACAAAATTTCAAATTACTTATTCACTACCTTTTTAGTACGTCGCATGATTCGCCTAATCAGGTGGATACATTCGGCAGTTGGTCGAAATCGGTAACCTTACCCGTAAAATTGTGCCAAAAATTTAGCCCTTTTCAGGGGTTAATTGTGTTCCATAAACAACTTCAATTCTCCGGAAATACCGTCCTGCTTGACCGCAACGCCAATGTCAACTTTCCGTGTTGAAAACTTAAACTCAATGTGAATTATTTTGGATTGTCGAGGGACCGGTTTTTTCCAATTTTTGTTGGCGGTCATTCAATAATGGGTTGGCAATCTTTCGCCACCACTCTTTGAAGCAACCCTTCTGCTCTTCTTGTAAGAGTCTGATAACCAGCAATTAACGTACAAAATTTTATAAACGGATAAAAAAGACATCATTTTATCATGGCAGAGTTAACCTCCAAAAAATCAGAAGTAGAGATCGAAGACGTATTACCCGATAACATGCCTTTGGAAGAGCCAATTCTTAAGGAAAACGACAACAGATTTGTCCTTTTCCCAATCGAACACAATGACATTTGGCAATTCTATAAAAAATCGGAAGCGTCGTTTTGGACAGCAGAGGAAATTGATTTAGAGGCTGACATCCAAGATTGGAACAAGAAGCTAAACGATGATGAAAGATATTTCATCAAACATATCCTAGCATTTTTCGCTGCCAGTGATGGTATCGTAAATGAAAATCTTGCTGAGAACTTCCTTTCGGAGGTACAGTATACCGAGGCTAAATTCTTCTACGGATTTCAAGTGATGATGGAGAATATCCATTCGGAAACTTATTCCCTTTTGATTGACACCTACATCAAAGACAAATCTGAAAAAGACAAGCTTTTCAATGCCATCGAGACTTTGGATTGCGTGAAGAAAAAAGCTGAATGGGCACTCGACTGGATAGACAACGGATCTTTTGCCGAGCGTTTGATCGCCTTTGCCGCGGTCGAAGGAATCTTCTTCAGTGGATCGTTCTGCTCAATTTTCTGGTTGAAGAAAAGAGGCCTTATGCCGGGACTAAGTTTCTCAAACCAACTTATTTCACGTGATGAGGGAATGCATTGCGATTTTGCTTGTCTTCTCTACAATGATCACGTGGTAAATAAGCTTTCGAAAGAGAAAGTTGAGAAGATCATTACTGATGCAGTCGAGATTGAAAAAGAATTCATCATTGACTCACTGCCAGTCAAATTGATCGGAATGAACTCTGATTTGATGTCTCAGTACATCGAGTTTGTAGCCGACCGTCTCCTCCTTGAGTTAGGCAATGATAAAGTCTATAACGCTACGAATCCGTTCGACTTTATGGATATGATTAGCCTTCAGGGGAAATCAAACTTCTTTGAAGTGAGAGTAGGAGACTACCAAAAAGCAAGTGTAACCAACACTTCATCTGACGATAAGAGCTTCACTATGGACGCCGACTTTTAATAGCAAGCCTTTCCACATCCTAAAAATCCAATCATATATATGTCATACGTAATTAAGAGAGACGGCCGTAAAGAGGCGATTAAATTCGACAAGATCACGGCCCGCATTAAGAAGCTTTGCTACGAACTGAACTCTGCTGTTGATCCTATTGAAGTGGCCAAAAAAGTAATCAATGGTCTCTACGAAGGAGTGACAACCAGTGAGCTGGATAATTTGGCAGCCGAAGTGGCGGCGACGAACACGGTGAAACATCCTGATTACGCGCTCTTGGCAAGCCGAATCGCAGTAAGCAACTTGCACAAAAACACAGAGAAATCTTTCAGTGAGGTGATGAAAAACCTCTATGAATACATTGACCCGAATACGGGTGAGCCCGCAGCTCTCTTAGCTGACGATGTGTATGAAGTGATCGATAAGAACAAAGAGATTCTTGATTCAACCATCATATACGATCGAGACTTCCGCTATGACTTTTTTGGATTCAAAACTTTAGAGCGTTCTTACCTCTTGAAGTTGGAGGGGAAAGTGGCCGAGCGTCCACAGCAAATGATTATGCGTGTGGCCATTGGTATCCATAAAGAAGATATTGATGCCGCAGTCGAGACCTACCACAAGATGTCTGAAGGTTGGTTCACGCATGCCACCCCGACCCTTTTCAATGCCGGAACGCCTAAGCCCCAAATGTCTTCTTGTTTCCTATTAACGATGAAACAAGACAGCATAAGTGGAATTTATGATACACTCAAACAATGTGCACAGATTTCTCAGAGTGCAGGAGGAATAGGTTTGTCTATTCACGATATCCGTGCCAAGGGAACCTACATCCGCGGTACGAACGGAACTTCGAATGGAATTGTCCCTATGCTCCGCGTTTTCAACGATACTGCACGTTACGTTGATCAAGGAGGAGGAAAGCGAAAAGGATCATTCGCCATGTACTTGGAGCCATGGCACGCCGATGTTTTCGACTTCTTAGATATGAGAAAGAACCACGGTAAAGAAGAGATGAGAGCAAGAGACTTGTTCTACGCGCTGTGGGTTCCTGATCTTTTCATGAAGAGAGTGGAAGAGAATGGCGAGTGGACGTTGATGTGTCCTCACGAGTGCCCGGGTCTTTCTGATAGTTATGGAAAGGATTTCGAAAAGCTTTACTTGAAATACGAGAAAGCCGGCAAAGGAAGACGCACCATAAAGGCGCAAGAGTTGTGGTTCAAAATTCTCGAGGCTCAAATCGAGACCGGAACGCCATACATCCTTTACAAAGATGCGGCTAACGAGAAATCGAATCAGAAGAATCTCGGAACAATCAAGTCTTCAAACCTTTGCACTGAGATCATTGAGTACACTGCTCCAGATGAGGTAGCCGTGTGTAACTTGGCTTCGATTGCCCTACCGAAGTTCGTAAAAGACGGGAAGTTTGATCACGACAAGTTGTTTGATATTGCCTACCAGGTGACAAAGAACCTGAACAAGATCATTGATAACAACTATTACCCTGTACCTGAGGCTAGAAACAGTAATATGCGTCACCGTCCTATCGGAATTGGAGTTCAGGGATTGGCAGATGCCTTTGTATTGTTGAGATATCCATTTGACAGCGAAGAAGCGCGTCAATTGAATCGCGAGGTATTTGAGACAATCTATTACGGTGCAATGACTGCTTCGAAAGATCTCGCCAAAGAAGAAGGAACCTACGAGACTTACGAAGGATCGCCTGTTAGTCAGGGTATTTTCCAACCCGACATGTGGGATGTTAAGCCGTCTGACAGATGGGAATGGGACGTGTTGAGAGAAGAAGTGAGGCAGCACGGAGTACGCAACTCATTGTTACTCGCACCAATGCCTACCGCAAGTACAGCACAGATTTTAGGTAACAACGAATGCTTCGAGCCTTACACTTCTAACATTTACACAAGAAGAGTACTTTCAGGAGAGTTCATCGTTGTGAACAAGCACCTTCTCAGAGATTTGGTGAAGCTTGACTTATGGGATGAAGACATGCGTCAGAAACTAATGGCTTCTAATGGATCGGTGCAAAACATCGATGAGATTCCGGAAAATCTCAAGGAGCTCTACAAAACAGCATGGGAACTTAGCCAGAAAGCAATTATCGATATGGCAGCTGACCGCGGTGCATACATTTGTCAGTCACAGTCGCTCAACATATTCATGGAGAATGCCAACTTCGCTAAGCTTACATCAATGCATTTTTACGGCTGGAAGAAAGGTTTGAAAACTGGTATTTACTACTTGAGAACCCGAGCGGCAGCCGAAGCCATCAAATTTACCGTTGACAAGTCGCGTTTGAATCAGCCAAAACAAGAGGAGCAGCCACAGCCACAAACTCTTGAAGAGGCCGCTATTCAAGCATGCAGTATTGAGAACGGCCCGGACTGCGAAATGTGCAGTGGTTAATCTTTTGACGGATTAATTAGATTGGAAAAGAGGGTTGCTCGAAAGGGCAACCTTTTTTATTTAGAATCTTTCTAAATACGACGCGTTGACAGTTTCGTGACATTGCAACGCGTGCTGTATAAGATTTTTGTGCTTCGTATATGGAAGATTTAGGCCGATTCTATACCATTACATTCAATCATAAGCAGCTTCCTCTGGAAATAGTTGGGAAGTTTCACATCGATGAAGAGAGCAAAGCCTCAAAGCTAGATGCACTTAAGTCGAAGCTAGGTTTGGATGAGTTGATGTATTTATCGACCTGCAATAGAGTCGAATTCTTTCTAATTTCTAAAGACCTTATCTCACCCGACGATATTGTAAGGGCGGGAATATTTCAGTTGTCCGATGAAGACAGCCTTCACGCCATTTCGAACGCTGAATTCCATTACGGGAAAGATGCGGTTCGCCATTTATTCAAAGTGACGGCCTCCCTTGATTCAATGGTGATCGGTGAAAGAGAAATCATCACTCAAGTGAGAAAGGCTTATGAATTTGCCGAGTCCGCAGGACTATCAGGAGAGTTCATGCGTCTTTTGATGCGTAAGAATATTGAATCGGCTAAACGCGTTTTTACGGAGACAGCAATTTTCAGGAAGCCGGTGTCTGTAGTCTCTTTGGCTTTTCATCGCTTGAAAGGCCTGAACGTGCCTTTTGATGCTCGAATCGTGATGGTAGGTGCGGGTCGGACTAATAAGGCTATGGCAAGGTTCTTAGCGAAGCACGGGTTTACCAATATCCGCATTTTCAACCGCACCGAAGAGCGAGCGGTTGAATTGGCTGAACAGGTTGGAGCAGAAGGATTCGCATTGACCGAGCTCGAGTCATACCAAGAAGGTGTGGATGTGTTGATCTCCTGCACAGGATCGGAAAATGTGGTAATCACGCGGGAGATATTCGATAGACTGTGCGGCGAGGATACAACGTCAAAAGTATTAATTGACTTGGCAATTCCTGCCGACATTGAGTCCACCGTATTTGAGCGAACGGATCTTTCTATTACTCGAATTGGAATCGAAGAACTCAGGGCTACTGCCGAAAGGAATCTTCATGATCGTTCTCAAGAGATTTCAAAATGCGAAGCCATTTTGGAAGAGGGTATTTCTGAGTTTAAACAGATTCACAAAGAGCGCTTGGTTGAATTGGCGATGCGCGACATACCCAGAAAGGTCAAAGAAATCAGAGAAAAAGCCGTTACAGCGGTTTATGCCAAAGAGATTGATGGCCTCGATGATGAATCAAGAGAAGTTTTGGACAAGGTAATTTCTTACTTAGAAAAGAAATATATCTCCGTTCCCATGAAAATGGCAAAAGAGGTGATGCTTAACGAGAAAGCGTGAGTGATCGTCCAATAATTATCGGAACAAGGGGCAGCGACTTGGCTCTTTGGCAAGCCAACCACATCAAGGCAAAACTGGAGGCACTTGGCGCCGAAATTCAAATTAAAATCATCAAAACCCAAGGTGACTTAATTCAGCATTTGAGTTTTGATAAAATGGAGGGAAAGGGCTTTTTCACCAAAGAAATTGAGAAGGAGCTACTGGAAGAGTCTGTCGATTTGGCTGTTCACTCATTTAAAGACCTCGAAACTAACTTTCCTCAAGGACTCACCATCGGTGCGGTGACTGATCGAGCCAACCCAAGAGATGTTTTATTGATCCGCAATGAATGTGTTGATTCCAGCCTAAAATGGGACTTAAAAGGCGGTGCGGTTGTTGGCACTTCAAGTGCTCGAAGAAAAGTACAATTGGTTAAACATCGCCAGGATATTTCGACTGCTGATATTCGTGGAAACGTACCAACCCGAGTGGAGAAACTTCGAAACGGACATTTCGACGCAATCGTCTTGGCTAAAGCAGGATTGGAAAGATTGGAATACGATGTGAGTGATTTGCACGTACACGTTTTTGATCCAGCCGAATTTATACCTGCACCTGCTCAAGGAGCGTTGGCACTTCAAATCAGAGAAGACGATTCAAGGATGAAGGAGGTACTGGAGAATATCCATCGAGAAGACATTGCTATTACCACATCTATTGAACGACGGGTATTAAATCTCTTCCATGGTGGTTGCCAGATGCCTTTAGGAGCCTATTGCTCTTACTTGGGTGATGGAGAGTATGAGCTGAGAGCGGTTATGGCTGAAACGGTAGATCACAGCCCTGTGAGTGTTTGTTTGGTTGGAAACGAGCCTGAGAAACTGGCGAAAGAGGCTGTATTGGAGCTAAAGCAAAAAGCCCTTGAAGATATTTCTTAGTCGGGACTGGCCCAGCGAATCTCTTCTCAAACACGTCGAGGAATCGGGTTATCAGCTAATTTACTTCTCTTGTATTGAGCAACATTTAATTACCGATAAGAGCCCACCTGACGCCAATTGGATATTCTTTTATAGCCCGGGGGCTGTTAGGTTGTATGCGTTAAACTTCGAGAAGCAGGATTACAAATTTGCCGCTTTGGGAAGGGGTACTGCCACGGCAATGAAAGAGGCTGGAATAACACCTGGTTTTATTGGTGATTCTTCCACTCCATCAGAAGTAGTAAAAGAATTTCAGAGTCTTATTGGTAAAGACGAAAAGGTTGTTCAAGCCAGGGGTACCAGAAGTTTTGAAAGGTTGCGCGAGGCCTTGCCTGAAGAGAGTATATTGGATTGGGCGTTTTACGAGTCCTTACCCAAAACTTACTTGCCGAACAGAAATGCAGATGTTTACATTTTCACCTCTCCTTCGAATGCCAAGGCATATTTAGCAGCACACGAATTACCGCCGCAATCAAGAATAATCGCTTTCGGCGAAAGCACCAAGAAGGTCTTGAATCAACTAGCGAATAATTCGGTCTTTCTTACGCGCAAGCCATTGGAAAAAGCCGTAATTGATATTTTGGAAAGGTTTGCCTCCGAGCCTTAAACAAAGGCGTTTTCACCGGTAATGTCCAGCCCCGTGATCAGCAAGTGGATATCATGGGTTCCTTCATAGGTAACAACCGATTCGAGATTCATCATATGACGCATGATCGGATATTCACTGGTAATACCCATACCTCCGTGAATTTGACGAGCTTCTCTTGCGACTTTCAAAGCCATGTCAACATTATTTCTCTTCGCCATTGAAATTTGCGCACTGGTCGCTCGACCTTCATTTCTCAGTTGCCCCAATCGAAAGGTTAAAAGTTGCGCCTTGGTGATTTCGGTAATCATCTCGGCTAGTTTCTTTTGTTGTAATTGAAATCCGCCAATCGGTTTTCCAAACTGTGTTCTCTCTTTGCTATATCTCAGCGCAGAATCATAACAATCCAAAGCCGCTCCAATGGCACCCCAAGCTATTCCATATCGGGCACTATCCAAACAACTCAAAGGAGCTCCTAACCCCGAACGTCCGGGAAGCAAGTTTTCTTTCGGAACCTTAACATTGTCAAATACCAACTCACCTGTAGCACTGGCACGCAAACTCCACTTGCCTTTCATTTCGGGAGTGGTAAATCCTTCCATTCCGCGCTCAACTATCAAGCCGTGAATACGCCCTTCTTCATTCTTTGCCCAGACTACCGCAAGTTGAGCAAATGGCGCGTTCGAAATCCAAAGTTTGGCACCATTTAAGATATAATAATCGCCTTCCTCCTTAAAATTTGTAAGCATGCCCCCTGGATTTGAACCATGATCGGGCTCTGTCAGTCCAAAACATCCTATGTATTCACCTGATGCTAGTTTCGGAAGGAATTTCTGCTTTTGCTCCTCTGTTCCGTACTTCCAAATAGGATACATCACCAATGAGCTCTGCACGGAAGCAGTTGAGCGAAGTCCACTATCACAACGCTCGAGCTCTTGCATAATCAATCCATAAGCGATTTGGTCCATTCCTGCACCACCATACTCGGTTGGGATATAAGGACCAAAAGCGCCAATCTCGGCCAAGCCTCGAATCACTTGGTTGGGGAACTCAGACCTTTCGTAATAGTCTTCAATGATAGGCGACACTTCTTTCTTCACCCAAGCTCTTGCCGCTTCGCGTATTAGCTTGTGCTCATCCGTGAGCAATTCATCCATCTCGTAATAATCGTGTGCTTGATATTGATCCGTGCGCATAAGATTGTTGATTTTACGCCGGCAAAGGTACGTTATTGTCGTCGATAAATGCGAGTTTTATGGGCTGAATGGAGCCCGTATTAAGAGAGAATCCAAACTTTTTCGAACCATGGATGACGGTAGTCTTTTTGGTTACGCTCATCTCCATCGCATATGTGCGCATGGTATATGGAAAGCGGTTTAATCTTTTGGTCAAGATGACGTTGCGTTTGCAAATTCTAAGGCAGGTTATGCGCGAAGAATTGCTTTTTTCTCATCGCGCTTCGCTTTTTCTCTTTGGCAATTTCGTTTTAAGCGCGGCCTTAATGATTTACATTGCCTTTCAATACTTAGGGTGGGACATTCCGGGGGGGGCGGGATTTATGTCATATCTCATAATAGCATTATCAGTTCTGCTTTTGTACTTGATGAAATTCGCTCTGATCGGATTCATTAAATGGTTGTTTCAAGATAAAGGGGTACTCAGGGAATATCGTTTTGAAGTCTTTTCTGTTGCCAAAGTGATCGGTTTAATTCTCCTACCGCTGTCTTTGGTTACGGCTACAACTAACCTTGGAAACACCCAAACCTACTTGCTGATAGGCGCAGGAATATTCTGTTTGGCCTTTCTTTTCAGAACTATTCAGGGCTTGGTGTTAAGCTTTTCGCAAAGCGTTTCTGCAATCTACATTATTTTGTACCTTTGCACCCTCGAAATTTTACCGGTTTTGCTCTTTATGGGCTTCTTTTTGAAAGAGTTCGTTAGGGTTTAGCCAGTGACAATTAAAGGAAACCTTATGGCGGAAAAAGTTAAGTCAATCCTGATTTCTCAACCCAAGCCTGCTTCCGACAAATCACCTTATTTCGATCTTGCCGAGAAGTATAAAGTGAAGATAGATTTCCGACCTTTCATTCATGTGGAAGGAGTTCCCGCGAAGGAATTTCGTCAACAAAGGGTCAACATTCTCGAGCATTCTGCGGTAATTCTTACCAGCCGAAATGCCGTTGATCACTTTTTTAGAATGTGTGAGGAGACGAGGGTTAATGTTCCCGAGTCGTTGAAGTATTTCTGTCTTTCTGAATCAACTGCATACTACCTTCAGAAGTATGTGGTTTACCGTAAAAGGAAAATTTTCCACGGTAAGCAGAAATTCGAGGATTTGATTGATGTGATTAGAAAGCACAAGAATGAGAAATTCTTGTTGCCGTGCTCTGACATTCACAAGCGGAATATTACTGATCTGCTGGAGAAGTACAACATTAAATTCACGAAGTCGGTATTCTACCGAACCGTTTGCAGCGATTTGTCGGACTTGGCAAACGTGAATTACGACATGTTGGTATTCTTTAGCCCTTCGGGAATCGAATCGCTTTTGAAGAATTTCCCTGATTTCAAACAGAACAAAACGAGGATAGCTGCTTTTGGCGCTACCACTGCAAAAGCTGTTAAAGAGGCGGGATTAAACTTGAACGTGCATGCTCCCGCACCGGGACTACCGTCAATGTCAATGGCCATCGAGAATTACATCAAAAAGGCTAAATAGTTTTTTTACAATACTTGGAAAAAGGCGACCTTTTCGGTTGCCTTTTTTTGTTGTTTCTATGTCAAACCGATTTACCAAAGCAGAAAGAATTTGCTCCAAGAGAGAAGTGGACGAGCTTTTCCGTACGGGAAAATTCTCCTCACAAGGCATACTGAAGTTTCGTATGCTCGAAGTAGATTCTTCTGATTGGCCCAAGGCAAAGTTTTTGGTTATCGTTCCGAAGAGGTCGGTGAAGAAAGCGGTTGATCGAAATAAGGTTAAACGCAGACTGAGAGAAGTGATTAGGCTGAACAAAAATGAAATGGTTCAGCAATATCAGTCTCATTCCAATAAAAGAGTGCTCCTAGCCGTTTTATATATGGGTCAAGGGATTCCTCAATACCATTTACTCGAGAAATCATTCAAAGATTGGATAGAGAAACAATGGCCGCAGATTAACAAGAATTAGTATGGCTTCGGGTTTCAAGCCTGTTCTTTCTTCGTTAACTATACTAACTTTAAAGATTAAACGGATTTAAATGAAAATGAGAATCAAAAGAATCCTTATCCCCGTGGCGATTGTGGCGGTAGCATTTCTAGGATTTAGAGCTGTTTCACCAGGTGACAATTTCTTCGAAGTTTCAAAGAATCTTGAAATTTTCGCAACTCTTTACAAGGAGCTTAATATCTACTATGTGGATGAAACAAAGCCCGGAGAGCTAATGAAAACGGGTATCGATGCGATGTTAGAATCTCTTGATCCTTACACGAACTACATAACGGAGAGTAACATTGAAGATTACCGCTTTATGACTACAGGTCAGTATGGCGGGATAGGAAGCTTGATTAGATCCGTTGATGGAGGCGTTTATATATCCGAGCCTTACGAGGGATCTCCTGCCCAAAAGGCAGGGTTGATTGCAGGTGACCAATTGTTAAAGGTCGATGGTATTGAAGTTGAGGGCAAAGACCAAGAACAAATCAGCACGTTGTTAAAAGGACAGTCAGGAACTTCTTTAACCGTAGAATATGAGCGGTATGGCGAGGTTGGTCAGGTTGAAATAGTCCGAGAGGATATTAAGATTCCCGATGTGCCTTATTATGGCATGCTGAATGAAGAAGTTGGTTACATTAGTTTGAACAGCTTTACTCAAACGGCAAGCAAAGAAGTAAAGGCAGCCTTTAAGGATTTAAAGGAAGAGCAGGGGATGAAGAAATTAATTTTTGATCTGAGAGGAAACGGAGGAGGACTCCTCCGTGAGGCGGTAAACATTGTGAACTTTTTTGTTCCGAAAGGACAAGAAGTGGTAAGGACAAAAGGGAAAATTTCGGAATGGGATCAGACACATATTGCGCTTAATGATCCTTTAGATCTGGAGATTCCTTTGGTGATTCTCGTAGATCAAGGAAGCGCTTCCGCCTCTGAAATTGTTGCCGGCTGCATGCAAGATCTCGATAGAGGGGTAATCATTGGAAATACAACTTTTGGCAAAGGGCTTGTGCAGCAAACGAAAGATTTGCAGTACAACAGCAAATTGAAACTTACCGTCGCAAAGTATTATATCCCAAGTGGCAGATTGATCCAAAAACTCGACTATTCGCATAAAAACGAAAATGGAATTGCCGATGAAGTTCCCGATTCTCTTTTGAAAAAATTCAAAACTGCAAATGGAAGGGAGGTGATTGATGGAAGAGGTATAGAACCTGATGTCAAAGTTAGAAACGACGAGATTCCCCATATCATCGTTAGTTTGCTCACAGAGAATCTCTTCTTCAAGTATGCGAATGAATTTGCCAGGAGTCACGAGGGCATTGGCTCGGCGGCTGAGTTTAGGCTGTCCGAAAAAGATTATATGGAATTTGTAGAGTTTCTTGATGATAAGAATTACTCCTATACCACAGATACAGAAAAGGAATTTGAACAACTTGTTTCCATTGCAAAGGATGAAAAATACTACGGTCTGAGTCAGCAGGCTTTTGAAACTTTGGAGACGGCAATTACTTCACATAAGAGTGATGATCTTCAAATTTTTCAAGACGACATTAAACCGATTCTGGAAAATGAGATTGTTTCGAGGTATCACTTTCAACGCGGAAGAATTGAAAATACACTGGCAGACGATCCCGCTATTGAGGCCGCATTGGAAATTCATCAAGATGGACAATCCTATCGTTCCATTCTTACACCTTGATTGATTGATCGCGAGGGAACAGACCATCCGAAAACTAAGGCTTTCGGCAACTTGCATATTAGCGGCGGGAATGCCGAATTTAAACTTATTGATGAGCATAGGTACCATCCTGTTGCTCATTCTTTTTTTGGTTGAATTCAAGATCAAAGCGAGACTGTCAGGTCTTCGGTCTTCCGAACCCGCACTCTGGCTTGTTGGCCTCTTTCTTCTTCATGTAATTTGGCTGATCAATACGCAAAACTTTGAGTATGCCTTCAAAGATTTGAGAATAAAGCTTCCGCTTTTGGTTTTGGCAATCTCATTAGGCGTTTACCCACTCAAATTCCAGGAGTTAAAAATCGTGATTCTCTCATTAGGAGTTGGGGTTTGGATAGCTATCCTGGTTGGGTATTTTAATTATTTCACCCTCGATGGGGCTGATATTTCGCCGAGAATTATTGTTCCTGATATCTCGCATATTCGATTGGGACTAATGATGATCACCCTCTTGGGATTGATGCTTTGGATATATAAGAATGTTTCTAAAGGATGGAAGACCATCATAATCGTGACCGTGGTAAATGTTCTGATCTTTCTCTACATACTTCAGGCGCTGACAGCATTTATTACACTCATTATTTCGGTTATAATCGTTCTTACCTCTTATTTTTTGACGGGAGTGAAAGGATCAAAACGCATCGCCTCAATCTCGGTTTTTTCTATTATTCCCGTGGTATTATTCTTCTATTTAAAAGGAACCTACGACGACTATTTCATCCTATCGGATGACGCAATTCCCAAATTACCTGTCACTGAAGCAGGAAATCCATTTAATCATTATTCAACTGATCAAATCGAAAACGGGAATATGGTATACTCCAATATCTGTGAGCTTGAATTGGCCAGGGAGTGGAATAAACGGAGCGATTCTAAGATCGGTTACGATCCGATGATAAATATTCCAACTATTGATTGTTTGGTTAGGTACCTCACGTCGAAGGGATTGACAAAAGATAGTGTTGGTGTTAATTCATTAAATGATGAGGATATTGAGCGAATAGAATCAGGTTTTCCGGCAGCGATTTACGCGGAAAGTTATGGATTGCCTCTTCGAATTCACTCCTTCCTGCACGGAGCTCATATGTTTTTCAGCTCAGGAGAAGTCCAAGGGTCTTCGTTTTTCCAGCGAGTGGTTTATTGGAATATTGGATTGTCGATAGCCAAGGACTACTGGTTATTCGGAACAGGAACAGGGGATGTCAAAGATGTTTTCTTAAAAGCATATGAGGAGTACCCTATTGATATTGATCCCAGGTATAGGCTAAGGGCTCATAATCAGTATATCACCTTTTTCGTGACCTTCGGGATAGTTGGTCTTATTTATTTTTTTGCCGGTTTAGGAATCGTTCTTCACAGATCAGTAAAGCACCCTGGTTTTTTCTTTTTTTTCTGTGTCGCTGCGTTGTCTTTTATGACAGAGGATACCCTTGAGACTCAAGCCGGGGTGACCTTTATTGCCTTTTTCACATCACTGTTTTCAGCGTATAGGAATGGTGCAAACTAGTTCTGTATTCCTTACATTTAATATGTGAAGAAAGGGCTCAAAATAGGATTGTTTATTGGGGATAAACACTATGACGTTGTCAAGCGGGAGATGCTTTTGACAGGGCAGATGCTTTCAAAAGATTCGCTGGAATTCGTTTTGATTGGTAGAAAGAAAGGAGAACCTTATAAAAAGGCAAAGCATTCAGGACTGCATCGTATTGGATTAGGTAAAAGCAGTGTTAGAAACGACTTTAATGCTTCTTTAAGATTTGCTAATACCTTGAGAGAGGAGGGGATTTCTACGTTGATTTTTCGAGATCACAAAGAAACGGGTCTGTTGGTTACTACCAAGTTTTTGATGAAGGGAAGACTCCGGTTAATCTACATTCAGGACAGGCCTTTGGCCGAAATGAAAAGAGACTTCCTTCATACGTTTAGATTCAATCAGATTGATGCTTGGCTAACCCCTTTAAACCATACGGCAACCGATGTCAAAAGAGGCACAAATTTGGATCACAGTAAGGTACACGTCATTCCCATTCCTATTTCTCGAAAGCAATTTGATTTTTCTGATGAAGAGAGACATAAGGCGAAAACGCAATTGTTTCCCAATGATTCAGACCCTAAAATAATCGGTTGGCATGTACCTGACGAGGTAGGGTTCATTGAAACAACGGGTAAGGTCTTAACTGAGTTGTTGAAAGTTCACTCTGATGTAAGACTGAGTTTGAACGGATCAGCGGGGAGCATAGACTACCTCAAGGAAAAGATACCTGACCTTTTTGTTGATGAGCATAGAATTGTTATTTCGTCTTATCAGGTATATGATCCTCAATTTTACATGGGGTTGGACGCCTGCATGGTCGATCCCGAACTTGAACCATTTCTTGGGGTGGCTTACCGCACATTGCTTTCAGGAATATTACCCATATCGAGGAAATGCCTGATTGGGAATGAGCTTTTTGATAATGGCAAATACTCAGTCGAATATGGAAACGGATCCTCTTTATCAGACGACGACTTAATGACCTTACACTTGCAAAATGGCGCTCTTCCAAATTCACGAAAACATATTGGAAAAAGACTAACAAAAAAGCGCTTCAAAGAAAACCTCGAAGCGCTTATTAATGCCTTGCCTAAAAAATCAGTAGCTCGTTAGCGGCCAACAACCAATTTCCCGGTTTTCAATGCAGCACCATCAGCTGTTCTAAGCTCATACAAATAGAGCCCATTTTCAAATCGACTGACATCCAGGGTTGAGTTTCCTTCCGACAGATTCTCTTGCATTACGAGTTTTCCCGAAATATCGAACATAGAAAATACAGCTCCTTCAAACGTGAGTGTTCTGTTTAATCTGAAACTGATGTTCACTAAAGATTCGGTTGGATTTGGGAAAAGGGAGAACTGTGTGAATGCATTTTCTTCCTGGGTTGAAGTCACATCTGCAATAGTCAAACAATAATCTTCTGTTTCACCCCATTGGTAATTTTCACAAGCTGCAACATTATCCGGGATGAAACCTCCCACATATTTCATCGCAACCCTCATTCTGGTAGCACCTAGCGGTGCTTCGGCAGGAATTGAAATCTGACCTTCAACAGGATCTGAAGATCCTTGAGTTGAACTCAATAACAATTCGCCGTTTTCGGAGAATATTCCATCCTGGTTTAGATCGATCCAAATTTTGATGAACTCTGGAAAAGATTGACCCGGGAAACCAGGGGTTACGACCGCATCATACGTTTCACCTGCTCCGAGAATAATCTCAAAATCTTCGAAAAGTGCATAACCGCCATTATTACCTGTCTCAAATTCATACGGACCCACTTCTACACTTTCGATATGCTCTTCAGAGCTATTGTTGGAGAAATTCGGGCAATAATCGAAATCGAGACAAGCTCCGCAGCCCTTGGTTCTTACTAAAGAGAGGTTCCCCTCTTCGATATCATCCAAACAGCTTTGAGCAATTAAAAACTCATACTCCGTGCAAGGAAG
Organism: uncultured Cryomorphaceae bacterium; assembly: GCA_964635965.1. Classification (GTDB taxonomy): domain Bacteria; phylum Bacteroidota; class Bacteroidia; order Flavobacteriales_D; family Cryomorphaceae; genus JAKVAV01. The sequence continues at coordinate 76,231 of CAZWQX010000001.1, read as the reverse complement.
AAGTCCTTCTACAGTTGCATCTTCTGAAAGGGGATAAGTATTGGGCTCATCGCTGAATAATATCCAGTCCGATTCTCCTAATTCGCGATAGTAAATTTCGTAGCTCGTGATTGCAAAATCGGTGGACCACTCAAGATTTACTTCTGTTTCTTGATCGGTAGTGACTTCGAACTCGTCTGGAGCTTTGCAACATCCGAGGGTTGTCAAAACCGTGCCTTCGATGAATTCAAAATCTTCCCCGACTCCACAATAAGCAGTACCCAACTCAAATTCATACGTCGAACAATATAAAAGTGTGTCGAATGTAAGCGCGTTGCCCTCAATGTTTTCGACAACAATCCAGTCAGCTTCACCTTGCAATCGGTACCGGAAGATGACTTCGACATCATTCGGGTTTGACCAGTTGAAAGTGTAAACGGTGTCGTCAACTAATTCGGATTGGAAGTTCCCCGCCGGAACATAAACTCCTTCATCTGAGTCAAATTCTTCCAAAATTTCAAGCAGGCTGTTAAAGGCATTGATTCGACCTCCGGTCACCGTTTCGTCAATCAAGTTTGGTACAACATCCACACCATCATAAAGCGCTTGCCTCACAAAATCTGCTCCACCTTGGGGGTTTTCATTCACAAACGTTGCAAAACTTTCACTTGGTGCGGAATAGAGAAGCGCAATCACGCCGGCAGTCAAAGGTGAGGCGAATGAAGTTCCTGACGTGGTGGTAATTCCACCATTGCCACTCGTAGTAACCACTGCTTGTCCAGGGGCGCCGAGATCAACGGTTGCTTGGCCAAATGCCGAAAAAGTTCGAACATCAGAACTATTAGTTGCCGTTACGCTCACCATGTAGTCACTGGGAAGAGCCGTTGGGATATCTCCTACTACATCGATGTTTACATTATTATTTGCGGTTGCACCACAATTCAAAATGCCGTACACTCCCAGAGAGTCATACATGGCATTCCATAGAGGCACATCATCAGGATTTCCACCATCAATTCCCCAAGAAGCATTTGTGGCTACCACAAAAGCACCGGAATCACCTTGAGTCTCATTGTATTTTATCCGCATGATCAAGGGATACATATAGGCCGAAATCACCGATGACTCTTGGAAAATATTCTCACCCGAAACGGACATAATTTTTACATCCCAGTTGGCGCCAATGACGTTTTGTCCATTTCCACCTCGGGCACCTATCATACCCATCACATTTGTTCCGTGATTACCTTGAAGCACGGATCCACCATCGCTATTCAATTGGACATCCCATCCGAGGTAATCATCGCTATATCCGTTGTTGTCGTCATCGATGCCATTATTTGGAATTTCCTGGTAGTTTTTCCATGCGTTCTCTTGCAGGTCAGGGTGATTAAGGTTTCCACCCTCAATTACACAAACCACAATTGTATCTCCTAACGCGGTTGTCCCGCCCGTGGTCAATCCCCAGGCTAAATCAGTATCGATATCTGAATCGACGATGCCTCCATTTTGTCCTGTATTGTTGTGATGCCACTGCTCAGTATATTGTGGATCATTTATTTCTTCACATCGCCTGGTCACGAAATGGTTAAATTGAGCCAAGCTCACCCTTTGGTCTTGTCGAATTTGCCTCAACAAAAGATTTTCATCTGTCTCAGAATCAAACTGCAACTTGTAGACCCGCATTGGGGATGCGATCATTTTATCCACTTGTAAACTCCATGGTCTCGAATAATCAGAAGCCAGTTCATTGATATCAACTCCTTCGTGAATCTGTACGAGGAGTTCTCCAGGTACATGACTCATTTGCCCCTTCACATTCAATGTAATCGCAGTCAGAATGAGGAATACAACTGCGCTAAATCTTGTCTTCATTATTGGTGGAATTTTTAAGATTGCTAAAATGGTAAGAGAATTCGCCACTATCAACTACAATAGGCCTATTCTTGTTCAAATTCTTGGATACCTATTCACGGAAGTAGACCCTTTTTACCCTGCCTGAAACGGCGGTCAAGATTTCATAAGGGATCGTTTCAGCCGTTTTGGCAAAATCGTAGATGGAGATATTATCTCCAAATATTTCTACTTCATCGCCCACTCGACACGGAATTCCTTCGAGATCAATCATTGACATGTCCATGCAAATGTTTCCGATAAATGGAGCTTTCTTTCCGTTCAGAAAAACATATCCTGCTCCGTTCCCCATCACCCTTCTCAGCCCATCTGCATAACCAATGGCAATAACCCCTATTCGCTTATTTTCCTGTAGCGTCTCTTTCGGCGAATATCCGATCCCTTCTCCCGCTGAGACGGTTCTTATTTGTGAAATCACGGATTTTAAGGAGCCAATAGGACTTAGAGCTTCCCTAAATGATTCATGCGAAGAGAGCCCATAAAGTGCTAATCCAAGACGTACCATTTCGAACTGGGCCTCCGGATGTCTCAGTATCCCGTTTGAATTTAGGATGTGTCTGAAGAAACCTTTGATACCTCCTGACTCCAACCTAATACATGCTTTCAGGAATCGTTCTATTTGTTTGGTCGTGAGGCCATCAAAATCTGATTCGTCGCTGGCAGCCAAATGTGAGAAAACCGATTTAACCTCTACTAGAGTGTTGTTTTCTTTGAGTACTACAACCACTTTGTCGATTTCATCGAGATTAAATCCCAAGCGATTCATGCCCGTATTGATCTTAACATGAATGGGAAGAGGCTGGGTGAGTGAACTTCTTTTTAGCTCGCTTATTAATTTTCGGAGGGATTCGAAGCTGAATATCTGTGGCTCAAGTCGATACCTAATCATGGCATCAAATGCCGAGTTTTCAGAATTCATCACCATGATAGGTGTCGAAATATTTGATTCTCTCAATTGAATTCCCTCATCCGCATAGGCTACGGCCAAATAATCAACCCCAGCATGATTCAAGGCGGCAGCTATTTCAGCACTTCCGCTGCCATAAGCAAAGGCCTTGACCATTGCCATGATTTTGGTTTTGGGATTGATGCGAGTTCTGATATAGTTCAGATTATCGATCATTCGATTAAGATCGATCGTCAGTGTTGTTTCATGCGACTTCGCCTCTAGGCGATTAACAATGCGTTCGAATTGAAATTTTCGAGCACCTTTCACCAAAACTCCGCTCTCTTTGAATTTATCAGATTTAATAGACCGTAAAAAGCTCTCTGTATCGGGAATAAAATCCGCATCGAGATCTTTGAATGAATCCTTTAATTCCCCTATTTCAGGACCGATGGCATAAACCTTTTCAATTCCTTTACGAACCAAAAGCCTGGCAACCTTTGCATAAAGAATTTCATGTTTTTCGCCGGATTGAAGTATGTCACTCAAAATGGCAATTCTCTTCATTCCTTTAGACTGTTGATTGAGAAAATCTAAGGCAATCTCCAGGCTGGCAAAATCTGAGTTGTAAGCATCATTTATTAGGATGCAATCATTGATTCCTGCGCGCTTTTCTAAACGCATGGCGACCGGAGCCAGACGAGCCATACTGTTCTTGATCTCCTCATCTGAAAATCCGAGATGCAACATGACCAGCCAACAATGACAAGCATTCTCCAGAGATGCTTCGTCGCTAAAAGGTAAGTTTATTGAATGTGTTTCATCTTTATAAAGGCCGGTGATCAAAAGTTGATTTTCTTTTGATACTGTTTTGGTGATTTGTAGCGTGTTTTTATCCTTATCACCCCAGGTAAGATTTGTGCCATTGAAGTTTTCCTTAATTACAGCTTGTACTATCTTGTGGTCTCCACAGGAAAAAAGCAACTTTGAGTGCCTGAACAACTGAATCTTTTCTAAGGCCTTTTCTCTGAAGCTTTCGAAATTCTTTTGATGAGGTGGTCCTATATTGGTGAAAATACCCCAATCGGGTTTTACCATTTTCTCTATCCTATCCATCTCCCCAGGCTGAGAAATGCCACATTCGATAATTGCCAAATTATGGTAAGGTTTTATCTGCCAAAGGGATAGAGGAACGCCGAGTTGGGAATTAAAACTTCGCGGGCTCCTGGCAATTTGGTATTTGTCTCCAAGTAATTGAAAGAGCCATTCTTTGACTATCGTTTTTCCGTTACTACCGGTGATCCCGATAACGGGAAACTCAAAGTTCGCACGGTGATAAGAAGCCAATTTTTGCAGTGCTGATAACACATCAGGAACCACCAGAAGATTCATTTCGTCCAGATCTTCAAATCCCTTTTGATTGGTTACCACAAAATTTCTAAGACCTTTTGAATAGAGTTCTCTGATGAATTCGTGTCCATCTTGATGCCTACCACTCAGGGCGAAGAACAAATAATCTTCACCTCCACTATAGTTCCGGCTGTCATTCAAAATGTTCCGGACAACTTTATTGTCCGTAATATACTTTTCGGCGTCAATAGCTTTAGCAATAGAATCCAGGGAGTATTCTTCAGGATTCATTTTTAGCTTCCTCGTGTTTTTCGCGTGCTGCTAAAAAAGCTTCACGACTCAGTGGTTCGTAACGATCAGATTCACCTAACTCAATGGTGTTTGAGCCTCCACTTATTCGGTGCGAAAAATTGGCCAATTTTCCTGTTTTCACGCAGATTGCATGGACCTTTGTTACGTATTCGGCAACAGCCAAAACGGCTGGCATTGGGCCAAAAGGATTTCCTTGAAAATCCATATCAAGACCCGCTACTATAACGCGTATTCCTTGATTCGCAAGTTGATTACACACGTTATGTAGGTTGTCATCAAAGAACTGCGCTTCATCAATACCAACTACGTCAACATCAGAGGCAAGGAGTAGAATATGCTCTGCAGAATCTACAGGAGTGCTTCGAATAGCATTTCGATTATGACTAACTACTTCTTCTTCATCGTAGCGCGTGTCGATTTTGGGCTTGAATATTTCGATACTTTGATTGGCAAATTTTGCTCGGTTCAGTCTTCGGATAAGTTCTTCCGTTTTACCTGAGAACATGGAGCCACAGATTACCTCTATCCAACCTTCTCCTCTTCGTTTTGATTTCCTGGTATCTTCTAAAAACATCTGAACCTGCGAGTTCGCCTTTCGGTGATTAAGCTGTAGTTTTGTGTGTTGACAAATTTAACATTAATAGCTAGCTCAGCCCTTATCCAAGAGCTCAGCGAATCTCAGTAATATGAACACCTCAGATGATTTTCTATCAATCAGTAGTTTGGTCAATGAACTGGGCAAATACGCAAACGGATTGGAATCAGGGGAACTTTCTACCGACGAAGTTGAAGGCATGGCTGATTTAAGTCGTGATCTCTATGAACGACTTACTGTGATAAGGCATAAAATTTATGAGCAGATGCTTGCAGATCAGCGTGCGATTGAAAAATCTGAAGAGGTTGATAACGCAAGTGGAGTAGCGGAGCCTGACTCGACAGAAGAAAGACCCGAGATTCCTGTTGGAACGGCTACTATCGCTCCGAATCAAATTTCATTGATCGATTCTATTGAGGAAATCAAAAGAATGGAGACGAGTTTGAATGACCAGTTTAAAGAGCAAGGGGAAAAGCAAACCATTAAGGAATCATTACAAAAAAAACCCGTTGATGATTTGGCCAATGCAATAGGCATCAATCAGCGTTTTAGAATGATCAATTCGCTTTTCGAAGATGACCAAACCGCCTTTGACGATGCTTTAACCAAACTCAATTCATTTACCTCATTCATCGAGGCAGACGAATACTTTGTAAACTCCTTGAAAGAGTATTACGGCTGGTCTCTAAAGGATCAGTTGGTCCAAGAATTGCGTCAATTGGTTGAGCGTCGCTACATATGAAAAACATTTTCCTCGTATTATCCTTATTCACGGGTTCTCTTTTTGGGCAAGACTTGTCGCAGGTGAAAAAAGATCTTGAAAAGCTCACTTCTGAGGAGTTTGCGGGAAGAGGATATGTGAAGGAGGGAATCCAAAATGCTGCCAATTATCTGGAGGAGAGGTTGAAGGAAATCGAAGTTGAAACTGTTGAAAGACAATCATTTGAAATCCTGGTCAACACTTTTCCCAGAAACTCGTCCTTAAAACTGGGACCAGGAAGGCTCAAAGAAGGTAAAGACTATATCCTCGATCCCCGATCTTCGGGTTTTCAGGGAAAAGGCACGGCAAGATTTGTGGCAGCAGATACAATTCTCAGCGGGCGGCCCATAGCACTTCAAGAAGGGGAAATACCTATCGTTGACGCAGATCGTTTCAAGTCTCCTGAAGAGATTACCCTTTTCCGAGAATTCTTGATATCGAGGGTGGAAGTGGGGCCAATAATTCTTCTTCGGGAGAAGCTTACATGGTCTGTTGGTCAAAGGGAATATCCGTTTCCGATAATTGAGGTCGATCGTAGTTTGGTTACCGATGAAGTTGATGGAAGTACCATTTGGATTAATACTTTTTCAGAAGAGAAGAATATTGAAATGGAAAATGTTATTGGAAAAATAAAGGGACACCGATCTGATAGCACCATAGTTTTCACCGCCCATTACGATCACCTGGGAATGATGGGAAATGCTATGTTTCCGGGAGCAAGCGACAATGCAACAGGGACATCAATGACTCTCGATTTGGCAAAATACTATTCAAAGACAACACCTGAGTTCGATACGTATTTCGTTTTTTTCGCTGCAGAGGAAGCTGGCCTCAAAGGATCTAAATACATGGTTACCAATCCCGCTTTTGATCTTTCAAGAGTTAAGTTTTTGATCAATCTCGACTTGATGGGCTCTGCAGAAAAGGGAATTACCGTTGTTAATGGAAAGCAACATCGAACTCAGATGAATCGGATGTCCATGATCAACCAAGAGCAAAACCTTGTTCCCAAAATAAAACTGCGAGGTAATACTCCCAACAGTGATCATTATTGGTTTGCTGAATCTGGAGTGCCGGCAATCTTCATCTATACAGAAGGGAATATTACTGCTTACCACGATGTGTATGACGTGAGTGAAGGCATTGATTGGGCTAACTATGAGGAAGTTTTTACATTGATCGTGGAATTCACCAAAACCCTCTGAATTGGGCAAACTTTTTATTGTTCCTACTCCTGTTGGCAATCTGGGCGATATGACTTTCAGAGCAATTGAAGTGCTCAAGTCCGTGGATTCTATTCTTGCAGAAGACACCAGAACGTCGGGAAAGCTGCTAAAGCATTTTGAAATCGAGAACACTATGGTTCCTTTTCATGCCCATAATGAGCACAGGGTCCTGGATCGAATGATCGATAAATTGAAAAACGGGGAGGATTTGGCTTTGGTAACCGATGCGGGAACTCCTGGCATTTCTGATCCTGGATTCTTATTGGTGAGGGCTTGCGCCGAAAATGACATTGAAGTAGAAACTCTGCCGGGAGCTACGGCCATTATCCCTGCCCTCGTGAACTCAGCGCTACCGAGTGACAGGTTTTGTTTTGAAGGCTTTTTGCCACCAAAGAAGGGCAGAAATAAAAGGTTGACGGCGCTCCAAGACGAAGATCGAACGATGATATTTTATGAATCACCTCATCGAATCCTAAAATCATTGGAGCAATTCAAGGAGTTTTTTGGAGAAGAACGTCAGGCAGCCCTGGTTAGGGAAATCTCAAAAATTCATGAAGAAACTGTTAGAGGGACTTTAGCAGAATTGGTTGAAAGATTTAGGGAGCATCCACCAAAAGGAGAAATCGTTTTAATTGTCCAAGGAAAGAAATGAAGATGAGAGCTGTTTTTCTAAAATCATTCGGTAGTCCTGATAATGCTTTTGAAATTCGCGAGACGGATATTCCACCATGCAAAGAATCTCAGGTTTTAATAAAGGTTGAAGCATTTGGACTCAATTTCGCGGATGTATTGGCGCGAAGTGGAATGTATCCTGAGACGCCACCAACTCCCTGTATTTTGGGGTATGAAGTGGTTGGGAGAATTGAAAAAGCGGGAATCAATGCTGATCAAAATTTGATTGGAAAAAGGGTGATAGCACTCACCCGTTTCGGCGGATATGCAGAATACGCAACTACAGATTACCGCGCGCTCACAGAAATTCCCGATGAGATGGATGCTGCTAATGCCCTTGCCCTTGGAACCCAAGGTAGCACTGCTTATATCTGTTTGGAAGAAAGTATGAATCTCTACAAGGGAGACAAAGTGCTAGTGCATGCGGCAGCAGGTGGAGTAGGCCTGATGTTATGTCAGCTGGCTCTCGCTAAGGGGTGCATTGTTTTTGGGACAGCCAGCCAACCTGATAAACTGGCGTTTCTCAAAAACATGGGAGTTCAACATGCCATTAACTACCGAGAAAAGAATTATGAGAGGGAGGTTATGCGAATTCTCAATGGAGGTCGACTAGATGCCACTTTTAATTCTCTCGCGGGAAGTAGTATTAAGAAGGACTTGAAATTACTGGGTGCTGGTGGGAAACTCGTGATTTTTGGGGCAGCTACCAGAGCAGGTGGCTCTAAGGGAATGTTGGCCGGATTGAAACTATTGTGGCAAACAGGATTTTATACTCCCTTGGCACTCATGATGAGGTCTAAGTCAATAATTGGAATCAATATTTTAAAGGTTGGAGACTATAAACCTCAAATTGTCACCGCTGCGATGCAAGAGGCAGTGAAACTTACAAAAGAAGGGGTCCTCAAACCTGTAATTCACGAGGCGTATCCCGTAGAGCGGATTTCTGAGGCGCATGCAGATTTAGAAGGAAGGAAAACGATCGGTAAGCTGGCCGTATTTTGGTCTTAAGCCATTTTGCTTAAAAAGATTTCAAGTTCTTCTTTGAACTCGGTTTGGGGTGGTCCAATTAAAGCCCTGACGTTGGCATCCTCGCTTACATTAATTTCTCTCAGTTTTAATTGTTGATCCACGTAGAGCATTTCCATTTCGGGCAGAATTTCTTTTAATGTATATGCTACATCATTGACAGTAAGATTCCTATCTACAGGATTGTATATCTTCTTACGATTCTTGGAAAAAATGAGTTTCTCCATAAAATCTGTAATCCTTTCTATGTTTATGAACGCTCTCTTTTGTTCACCTGAACCATTGATGTTCACCCGCCCAAAATTCTTTGCTTGAAAAACGAAACGGTTAATAACTGAGTCAAACCTCATGCTCTTCGAGTAGCCATACACATTGGCGCAACGAACGATTGAAACTCCCTTTTTTCCAGCAATTCTTGAAATATGTTCTTCGCCTTTGAGCTTTGAGATTCCATAGAAAGTTCTCGGATTAGGAGTGGATTCGGGAGTTGCCGCTTCTTCACCTGAGCCGTAAACACTGGCACTACTCATATAAATCACGTTTTGACAAGACGATCTTTCCAGAGCATAGCTGAGCTCCGCCGTACCCCAATGATTCACTTGGTCGAAGAGATGAGGACTTATATCGGCAAAAGGAGTGCTAACTTTTGCCGCAAGGTGTATGACAGTATCAGCTTGGTCCAGCTCCTTTCCCAATGTATATGAATCCAATATATCCGCTTCAACAAAACTCACCTTCCCATTAAATTTTTCAGGACCCAAGAAGATGTTGTAATTCTTTCTGCTTAGGTTATCGTAAATTCTGATTGAATCAATTTTGGCATTTCGCATTAAGCGAAGCGTGATTTCGGTACCCAAGTAACCCGCACCTCCAGTTATTAATACTTTCATAGCCTTATTTTTCAGCGAGTTCCGTGTGTAGTCCACACTCTGTTTTACTCAATCCGTACCAGCGAGCTGCTCTAGGGTCGCTTAAGTCCATCTTTCGTGTACATGGAATACAACCAATGCTCTGGTAACCTTCTGCATCAAGTGGGTGCTTTGGCAGGTCGTTTTCTCTGATGTAGGCGTAGATATCCTTCGAAGTCCAGTCTAGAATCGGATGGAAACGCATCTTCCCGAACTTCGCGTTCTGATATGTTTTCATGTTCCGTCTATTGAGATTTTGGTCCGCACGTACACCGTTAACCCAAACATCATATTCGCGAAGCAGCCCTTCTGTAGGCTCTACTTTATTGATATGACAACAGTAATCAGGATTGGAAGTGAAGAAGAGATTTCCATTTGCGTCGCGTTGCTGATGCTTCGGAACGGTTGACGAAATGGTGCGGATGTCTAAATTGAATTCATCAGCAAGTTTATCCCTAAAGGCCAGTGTTTCGGGAAACAAAAACCCTGTATTTAAGCAATAGATCGGAATGGCATGATCTAATTTACTTATGATGTGAAGAAGTGGAATAGAGTGTGTTTGAAATGAGGAGGTGAGAAAGAGTTTCTTACCTTCTTCAAGCATGTTTTTCAACTCAGAATGGATTTCCTGAACCTTCATAGGCCAAAGGTAAATAGACTTTGCGTTGATCAGACACTTACTCTTGCTATCGTTAAATAGAATTTGACGATACCCTTTTCGTTATTGGAATTATTTAGATGCGATGAACGTTGCTTTTTTGGTCAAGAGATATTTCTTTTCGTGTTCGTTTCGCGTAAGTCCAATTGCTTTGTCTAACTCCTCGACGGCAGCTGTGCGTTCACCTTTAAGAAAAAGATATTCTGATTTAAGTCCGTAGAATAAGTATTCCCTTTGCTCAAGTTCCTTTGGATTGAGGCTATCGAGAATTCTTCTTGCGCGATCGAATTCTTTCATTTGAAGGTATACAGTGGCTATACTCAAACTATTCATTGAAGAAGGTTTTAGTGCATTCAAACGTTCATAACAATGCAGGATATTTTTCCAATTGGTAGCTTCAAACGAAGCGGCAATCACGTGCTCTGAAGCTATGGCTGCTTCATAGTGAAAGACCGAAAACTTATCGGTTTTCATTGCTTCATGCATTGAGGCATTACCCAGAAAAATCAGCTCCTTATTCCAACAGCTTCTATCTTGATCCTTAAGGCTAACTACATCTCCATTTTCATCAATTTTTGTGTCAAGCCGTGCAGAATGAAAGCAAAACAATGCATGCACCGCGTGCGCACTTGGGTGACCTGCTAAGGGGTGATTAGATATCAGCTTGACTAGTCGTGCTGCCTCAGCGCAGAGATCTTTACGAATCAGTTGGTTTTTATTTGTCGAGTGGAACCCTTCATTAAAGATGAGGTAAATGACCGAAAGGGCTCTACCTCTTCTTTCATTAAGATCGTTACCTGTGGGAATTTCGAATTTGATTTGATTATCAGAAATGGCTCTTCGAGCTCTGCTTAGTCTTTTCTTGATCGTTTCCTCCTTGGTCAAAAGAGCACTGGCAATTTCTTTCGTGCTGAACCCCGAAACTGTTTTTAATGCGAATGAAATTTGATCCCTGCTGTCCAGTAAGGGGTTGCATGCAGTAAAGATCATTCGAAGTTGACTGTCTTCGATTTCTCCTTCCAAAAATAATTCTTGGATTGGAATAGCGGTTGCCCCGAAGTCAATTTTCAGGTGCCGATCTCGTTCTGAGTTTGTTTTTCGAAAAAGGTCTAAGATTCTGTTCTTAGCTGCTGTCGTAAGCCAACCTTCGGGATTGTCGGGAGGACTTTTTGGCCAAACCTTAGCTGCTTGTATAAAGGTGTCTTGGACCGCATCTTCAATGGTTTGCAAATTGTGAAGACCGAATATTCGGGTAAAAACAGAGACCATCTTCCCGCTCTGATGGCGGAAAAGATGATCTATTTGTTTGTTGCCTTCAATCATCGATCGAAAACAATGACCTCTCTTACTTCAACCGTTCCTCCCAGATCGTAATCGGGAAAATCTTCGGCAATTTTTATGGCCTCTTCAACATTGTTGGCTTTGACGATGAAATATCCGCCAATTAGTTCTTTAAGCTCGGCGGCTGCAACATCGGTTACGGTTTGATCGGCTCCCGAGATTCTCTTAATTCCATCGGCATGTAAAGCCTCCCCTCCTTTGGCTATTCCGGTTTCGTACAACTTTTCCGACCAGGACATCCATTTACCCATTCTCATTTGAATTTCTTCCGGTGATAATCCTAGTGTCCCGTAATCAGCTCCCAAGAATAACAGCATGTAGTCTTTCATGATAATTAGTTTTTAAGATTATTAATTTACTCAAGTGACGAAACTGATTTCAGGTTCGGGGACAGAAATCGAAAAAAAGTTTAACGCCTGGGTTTAATCGTTCTTAGCGGTGCCTTTCGACGAATGCTTTGCTCAAGAGAGATGATAGTCTCGGTCCTCTGAATTCCCCCTACTCTTTGGATTTTTTGGTTTAACACGTCTCTTAGGTTTTCCGTGTTCTTGCACATTACTTTCAAGAAGATACTGTAACCTCCTGTTGTGTAGTATGCCTCGGTGATCTCGTCAATTTCTTTGAGTTGATCTATCACATCATTGTATGTGGCGCCCTTGTCAAGGAAAACGCCAATAAAAGCGGTAAGATCAAATCCCAGTTTGATTGGGTCTACTACGATTTCAGTACCCTTTACCATTCCGGCAGCTTCCATTTTTTTCATTCTGACGTGAATGGTTCCCGGGGATACGAGTAGCTTTTCGGCGATTTCCGTGTAAGCAGTTCGTGCATTCTCGCTAAGAATTTCCAGAATTTGGAGATCTACATTGTCAATTTGGTAATTGCTCATTCAATTATTTAGATTGGATTGCGTAATATGCAATGGATCGGCTATATTTTGATTATATCGTAAAAATAATCATAAATAGTAACGAAATATGCATTTTATCGGTATTAAATATACCTTAGTGTCAACAATGTAGGGTGATGAAACCGGCAGACATGCCCTCCTGTCTCGGGGGTGGAGTTAAGGGATAAATCGGCGCTGCTATCGGCTAACTGCTCCGTGAAGGTTCGAATCCTTCCCCTACAGCAAAAAAGGCGACACCATTTGGTGTCGCCTTTTACATTGTTCAAATTGTAACTCTCCTAGTTTTCTCGGAATATCTTTCTTCCTGAAAGAATCGTACCGAGCAATCCTATGGTAAATAGAATAAGTATTCCGGTAGAGTAGCCGTAACCAAATGGGGTGACTTCGCCGGAACTTACAATGATCAAAATTCGAATTCCCATGATAATACTGATTAGGAGGATCAGAATGGATATTCCAAAAATGAATTTCATCTTGTTCTGCGGATGTTGACCGTATTACTTAATTACAGTCGTAGTTGTGGGGGTGTAGATTCCAAAGGTTAAACCGGCAACTAATCCATTGACAAATGAGTGCTTGATTTCCACATCGTAATCCTTGGCGTCTCCTGCGAGCTTAGCAGGATCGGCTACGCCAACAGGCGCTAATCCATAAATCACATAATGATTCCAAGCTTTGACTTCTTTGTTTCCTTGAGCTCCATTTCCTACAACCACGGTATTTACGTAGCATGAACTGAGCATCATAATTCCCGCACCGAGGAAAAAGAGATTTTTAAATAGCTTCATAATATATTAATTAGGTCCTACTCATTTGGCTTTTCGGTAACGCCTCGTTTTTGTGGTTTCGGATCTCCACTTATCGGTATAATTATACTTATTATTTGAAATAGTTATTCGGCCGATTAAGAATTTCAAAAAAAAAAAGGCCGATCAAGACCGGCCTTTTAAAATGAGTTGAATTTTTCTAGAATGGAGAATAATCAAAGGCAAACGAAATTCCATTTGCCGAACCGAGAATTGCTTCATCATCTCCACCTGGAACAAAAATAGGGGCAACTATTTCTAGATCAGAGAAACTTCCTTGCACATAAAAACCACTTAGGACATCCGAGAATTCATAAGTATAAGTCAACTCTGCATCCATGGATATATTCCAAGAAGAGAAATTTCTGACTACAAAATTTGGATTTCCTACAAGCTCCTCACGATAGAATATAAATGGTACCTCTTCAATAGGGAATCCAATATCACCCGTTGGAAGAAGGGGTGGAATCAAGATCACAGGAACAGGATTATCTTGTCCAATTCCTTCCGGCATCGGCAGATATAACACAAGCGTTCTCCTGAATCTTTCTCCCTCGGGAGTTTCTAATTCTGAAATAGCTGTTGCTTTTAGATAATCAGGTCCGGAGAAGTTGCTAACCTTTTCAATAAACAAGCCATCAGGACCTGTAGAAGCGGTTATCGTGAGAGTGTCTTGCCCCGCAGTGGCCAATAACTCATTGAAAGTTTGTTGGTCGGCAAAACTGCTTGGGTTATCACCGGCACCAATTCCGGTTGCGGTAATGAACTGAGTACATCGCTCACAATTCGGACCTCCACAATCCACGTCAACTTCATTCTGATTCTGAACCAAATCGTGGCAAGAAATACAAAGTGCACACGTTCCACCATCGTATTGGGGAATAGGATAATCAACGCAGTCAACTTCTAGTTCAGGACCGTTTTGAATCTCATCTGAACAGGTGGCACAGTTAGGACAAGGAGTATTCGGATCGTCGTCGCAATCCACTCCGGTTTCAGTACCGTCTTGTATTCCATTGGCACAGCTCGGTGTTGGGTCGCAAGCATTCGGGCAAGGACCTCCGCAGTCGATGGCTTCTTCACCTTGGTTTAAAATTCCATCGAAACATGTTGGAAGCGGACAATCCGGACAAGACGTTTCGAAATTGCTATCGCAGTCAATTCCTTCTTCTACTACCACAATATATCCTTGCGGCGCTGAAGGGCTGATTTCTACGTATTCAATATGAACGTTCTGAATGCCATCATTACACGTAGGCATTGGACAATCAGGACAACCAGGTGCCCCACAATCAACTCCTGTCTCAAGACCATTTTGAATTCCATCAGCGCAATTTGGCGGAGGACAGGGAAATTCACAAAGCGTTCCTCCGCAATCAACCCCTTCTTCATCACCATTCTGGATTCCGTCATCACAAGTCGGAGTACAGAAGTTTTCGCAAGGATAGCCACAATCAATTCCTTGTTCCATTACAAGGCGGAAAAGTACTCCATTAGCCATACCCACTCCTTCACTTCCGAAATCGGCCATAGTCAGATTCGGATCAAATACCCAGTGAGCATTTTGAATATTATCGTCACATGTTGCACAAGGCAAACATTCTTCCCCACCACAGTCAATAAAAAACTCGGTTCCATTAGCGATCCCATCGGTGCAAGTTGGAAGGCATTCTTCACATGGTCCTCCGCAGTCTATTCCTGTTTCTCCTTGATTTTGGACTTCATCGAAACAAGTAGGCTCGATTTTGTTATCTTCATTCCTACAGGAGGTAACGGCAAAAGCAATCGAAACGGTGATGAAGAGTAGTCTCAGAAAATTAAATTTCATCTAAATAAGGTTGGATACGGGCTATTATCCCAGTGATTGTATACACTAGAGACGCCCAAATATAATCAAAGTTGTTTCTAGTGATCACATTGATAAATGAGTGAATCGATGATTCCAAAAACAGGATTTCATACTTCTGAAAATGTCAGAGAGCCATTCAGCACAAGATTTGAGTGGATCGAACCCAACTCACCATCAACAAGTTTGGTTCATGAGCTTTGCGAACGATTTTCAAACTTACATCCTGTAATTGCTTCTTTATTAGTGGCAAAAGGATTGACGAACGGTAGTGAAATTCAAGACTATTTTTCAACTGATCTATCAAGAATTTCGAATGCAGGATATCTCAAGGACCTCGAAATTGCCACTGATATATTGGAAGAAGCGGTTCGAAATAAGAATCATATCCGACTTTATGGTGATTACGATGTAGATGGAGTAAGCTCCGTAGCAATGATGTACCTATTCTTGAAAAAGTTGGGAGCTAACGTTGACTACTATATACCTGATAGATACAATGAGGGTTATGGATTAAGTGAAAGGGGGGTTGAAGCTGCTGATGCAGATGGTGTTAGCTTGCTTATAACTCTTGATTGTGGTATTCGTGCCATAGAAGGAATAGACAGGTTAAGCCAGTCCAAGATTAAAACAATTATCTGCGATCATCATGAAGCAGGTAGAACGCTTCCGAAAGCAAATGCGATTTTAAATCCCAAACAAGAAGACTGTTCTTTTAAAGATAAAGTGCTCTGCGGTTGCGGAGTAGCATTGATGTTAATTAGAAGCATTGCACCTAGGTTCAACGTAGTTGAGAAAGATCTTGATTCTAGCTTCGAATTCGCGGCCATTGCTACTTGTTGTGATATTGTACCAATGATAGGTGTCAACCGGGCAATCGTTTCTAAAGGACTGTCAGTACTCAGTAATTCTAAGAATGCCGGTATAAAAGCCCTCCTGAAAACCGCAGGTCAGTCGTCTACTCCTCTTAATGTAAGTGACGTGGTTTTCAAGGTTGGTCCTAGGATTAATGCTGCAGGAAGGTTGGAACATGCAAAGCATGCAGTGGAGCTTCTGACAGAGGAAAATACTGAAAGAGCTCAAGAGCGAGCAGACCATATAGAAGTACTCAATAATGAACGCAAGCATCTTGACAAGAAAATTACAGAGGCCGCATTATTAAAAGTCAGAGAAGAGGAAGGCAGCGAAAACCATTCCGCAACAATCGTCGCTGACAGTTCATGGCATAAAGGAGTAATCGGAATTGTCGCTTCTCGCTTAATGGAGGTATACCATCGTCCTACGATTGTCTTTTCCGAAAAAGAAGGTGTATTCACTGGAAGTGCAAGAAGTGTGGAGGGATTTAATATTAGTCATGCTCTAAACAGATTGACCACATATCTTGTACGACATGGTGGTCATTCAGCTGCAGCAGGATTAACCTTAGAGTCGAACAATTTTGAGGCCTTTAAGCTGGCCTTCAGGAAAATAGCTTCTGAGGAGATTGAGAGAAAGGAATTGAAACCAAAACTCAATTTGGCGTTGTCCTTGGACTTTTGCGATTGGTATTCTGACAATTATCCCGAATTCTTTGCTCAATTAAATAAATTCAGGCCTTTTGGTCCCGATAATTTGCCTCCAATCTTCTCTACCCCTCATTGTCGCGCAAAAGAAGTTTATCCCGTCGGTGATAATCATTTAAAGATGAAGGTTTTTCAAGATGGTAAGCCGTCGTCCCTGCTACCCGTTATTGCATTTGGCTTTGCTGACCATATAAAGGCAATAAGCCGAGGGATTCCATTTGAGTTGGCATACACGATTGAAGAGAACAACTGGAAAGGGAAAAGAACAATTCAGCTCGTCGCCAAGGATCTCAGGTTTCCTTAGCTCTGGAATCAGGGTTGCTGATGATGTGCAGGTCTCTTTGAGGAAAAGGAATGTGAATATCGTGTTCTCTGAACTGACGGTCAATGTCAAATCGGATTTCACTTTGTAGGGTCTCAACAACCCAGGTTTTCTTCGCCCAAAAGAAAACGGAAAACATCAAGGCACTATCGCCGAAGTCGTCAAATCGGACAATTATTTCACGATTCTTACTCACATCGGGATGGCGCAAAGCACAGTTGTAAAGCACCTCTTTCACCAGGGCGGTATCGCTGCCGTATTTCACCCCTACTTTGATATTAAATCGGGTAAGTGTGCTACCATGACTCCAGTTTACCACGTTTTCTCCGATTAGTTTGGAGTTGGGAATGATGATGTATTTCCCATCGCGTGTCATCACTTTAGAAGTCCGAATATCGATTTGCTTCACCCGAGCAACCAGACCGTCAACTTCAATGACATCTCCAACTTTTATCGGACCCTCAAAAAGAATGATCAACCCTGAAATCAGATCATAGAATAAATACTGAAGTCCAAATCCAATACCCACTAACAACGCACCTGCACCTGCCAGTATCAACTTCATATCGATACCAATACTGGTAAGCCCTAACAGCACGGCTACCCCATAAAGCCCGTACTTCGTTAGCTTAAATACGGTGTATTCTTTACCCTCATCAACCCAGGCTTTACGCGAAAAGTTCTTTTTCAGAATGATTCGAATCAATCTTGAAATTATCCTTGCGACGAAGAGGATTAATATGAATATGAGAATCTTGCCGACTGTTATTTCTACATTCTCAGTATGAAAGAGGGTATAGTCAAATATTAGCTCTAGTAAGGGTGAAAGTCCTAAGCTAATTATTGCTATCACGGTGCTGATCGCGAGTAGAATGTTCCTTCCCGATTTCAGAAAAAGTTGTTCCCTTTCCTTGTCGAAAACGTCTAAAGCTCGAATTTTTCGATGGACAAATACCTTATAGAAACGAAGAAGGAAACGGGTGGCTACAATGATCAGTAGCAACGACAAAATGTTTCCGATCGTAATCGAAACAACTTCAGATTCGTAAAGGCTGTAGCCGAGAAAGTCGTTCATGTGATCAAATAATTGAGCTACCGAAAAAGTCGCTTACACGGATTTTCATTTTATCCAACTTCACTTTTTCACGGAGATGTAAATGTAACTCTTCTTCGTTCTCTGCCTGACGAATTGCAGTATCAAGGTACTTCATCCTGCTTTTGATCTTATTCAGTTTTAAACGCATCAGTGGGTCTAAAACGGTTCTTCTCAAGTCGTGTTCTTCAGTATGGGTGTAAATTTTATGTCGTTCAGCCCAGTTATCACTCAGTTCATAAGGGTTGGTAATGAGTGCAGCAATAATTTCATTCAAATCAGCTTCTCGCACTAATTCATTCGTATCAGGGTATTGACCATTTTCTTCAAACCCAGTCCTAAACAAGTCTACTACCCTGGAATAAACTGGTGATTCAAAATTGATTTCATCTTGATTGAGATCGTGAAGGATGTACTCGGCAACGGCTACTTCAATTTTTTCTTCTTCTTCGGTTTCATTTAACACTGAAACCTGGAATTTCTTCGAGCCATAATTTAAAAGAATTCTGACCACTTCGCGCTCCCATACACCGGGTTCTTCAGGTGCCAACTCTTCGACACCACCCGTCGCTTTTTCTCTTTCTTCTTTGATGATTTCAGGTGCGACTCCCGCTTTCTTGAGATGCCTTTGCCTGAGAAATTTGTTCAGCTCGCTAACCAACGCTTTTTCAGGTAAGTCGAGCTTTTTGCTGCAACGCTGGATATAAATACTTCTCGTGATCTGATCGGCTATGAACGAGAGACTTTCGACTATTTTTCTCGAAACCTCGGCTTTCTTAATGGGATCATTTTCGTGACCATCCAGCATCACATCGATCATAAAGTCGGTGAAATCTTGGCTTTGGCCGGATAGGTATTCTTCTAACTCTGATTGAGAGACAGATCTTGAAAAGGAGTCGGGATCATGACCTTCGGGAAACAACAAAACTTTCACCTGGAGGCCTTCTTGAAGGAGAAGGTCAATCCCTCGAATAGCAGCTTTTACCCCTGCCTTATCGCCATCGTAAAGCACAGAAACATTTTTGGTATAGCGCTTTATCAGCTTGGCCTGCTCAACGGTGAGTGATGTTCCTGAAGAGGCTACGGCATATTCGACGCCAGCTTGGTGAAGCGAAATAACATCCGTATATCCTTCAACCAAAAAGCATCGATCTTCTTTAATTATGCTCTGTTTTCCTTCGTATAGACCGTAAAGGGTTTTGCTTTTATCGTATAACTCACTCTCGGGTGAGTTAATGTACTTAACCTTATTGTCACTTTTCAGCGTCCGCCCCGCAAAGGCAATCGTTCTGCCACTTACATTCCTAATCGGAAAGATGACCCTTCCCCTAAAGAAATCGTAACGCCCGTAGTTTCCTTCTTTTGCGAGCCCGAGGTTTAACAAGTGTTCTTCGTTATGACCCGCATCTTTCGCTTTTGTGAGTACATCGTCATTTTTGTCCAAGGCATAACCAAGGGCAAACTTTCTGATGGTTTTATCGCTGAAACCCCGCTCTCTGAAATAACTGAGGGCAATTTTGGTTCCTTCTTCTACCTCCCAAAGATTTTCCTGAAAGAGTTCAAGAGCGAACTTATTAACGAGAGCCATCGCCTCCCTTTGACTCCTTTCTTCCAGATCTTGAGGCTCCACACCTGTCTCTTCAATTTCGATGGAGTATTTCTCTGCAAGAAACCTTAGAGCTTCCGGATAGGTCATGTGTTCCAGCTCCATTAGAAACGAAACCGCATTACCTCCTTTCCCTGAACTAAAATCTTTGTAGATTCCTTTAGCAGGCGAAACAAGAAATGAGGGAGTCTTCTCATCGGTCCATGGGCTCAATCCTTTGAGGTTCGATCCTGCTTTTTTCAGTTGAACGAACTCGGCCACAACCTCTTCAATGCGAACGGCTTCAAAAATTCTGTCGATGGTATCCTTACTGATCAATCTAATCCGTTTGTGGGGTTGAAGAGAGACGACTTGATTGCAAAGTGTCCATATCAATTCGTTTTACCAGAGCTCCGGTTGTATCGTAAAAACTCCAAACACCTGTTTGCTCATCGTTGTAATACCTCCCTTGATAGCGCATCATTCCATTGTCGTAGTAGGAAATGGCATCCCCTTCTCGGAGACCCGAACGATATTCTACTTCACTCCATCGGTAGCCACTCGGGTAAAAGGATTCCCATTTTCCCAACCTTTTCCCGTCTTGACTTTTTCCGCGAAGCTTTACGGCTCCGTTTGGGTGATATTCGACAACGTCAATGATTTCAGCACTGTTTTGAACAGGAACTTCCGTCTGATCACTAATCTCAGGTTCGACATTCGAGCCGCAAGCACAAATGAAAAGCACGATAATCCATGCTGAAAATCTCATTATAAATGGAACTATTTTTTGCGTTCGATGGTGTAATTAACCAAGCCTTCCAGCGATCTTCTGGCATCGCTATCTTCAAAAGTATGAAGAATTTCCAAAGCCTGATTTTTGTAATCATGCATTTGATCACGTGCGTATTCAATACCTCCCGAACTCACAACAAAGTCAATTACTTTAGCAACCTCTTTTTTATCTTCATTGCGGTTTTTAACGGTATTGATAATCCATTTTCGATCAGAATGAATCGAATTTTCCAGAGCATGAATCAGAGGCAGAGTCATCTTCTTCTCCTTGATATCAATACCTGTGGGCTTTCCTATTTTTCCGTTTGCGTTGTAATCGAATAGATCATCTTTAATTTGAAATGCGATCCCGGTTTTTTCGCCAAAAACACGCATTTTTTCCCGAACCTCGGGATTGTCGCTTGAAGAATGAGCCCCACTTTCGCAACAAGCTGAAATGAGAGAGGCTGTTTTCTGTCTTATGATGTCGAAGTATACCGATTCAGTGATATTTAACTTTCGCGCTTTTTCCATTTGAAGGAGTTCTCCTTCAGACATTTCCTTAACCGCTCGGCTTACAATCTTCAAGAGTTCAAATTCACCCTCTTCAACACTCATTAGAAGCCCTCTTGAAAGCAAAACGGCGATTTTGTTTTTCCAAAGTGCGTTGATTGAGAAGAACCCTCTTCGGAGGTGAGCATCATCCACAACATCGTCATGAACAAGTGTTGCGGTGTGGAGCAGTTCGATCAATGAAGCGGCTACATATGTAGAATCATTTATTCTACCACTCAGTTTCGCTGAAAGGAAAACGAACATTGGACGCATCTGTTTTCCCTTCCTCTTTACGATGTAATGAGTGATTTTATCCAAAAGAGGCGTATTGCTGCGCATTGAGTCTCGAAAGCGTTGTTCGAACTCTTTCATTTCGGCAGCTATAGGCGTTTTTATTTCTCCAACACTCATCATAAGAGGCGACAAATATCACAATTCATGATCACTCATTGTGAATCAGGTAAGTTTACCTTGAGATACCTTGTGCGGTATCCCTTGTAGGTTGTCAGAATAAGAGCATTATCTGTTTCATAGTGATGCACGGGATCTAACAGGTAGTCGTCCGTTAGTTTAGGATCAATTATTCCTTTTTGGATGTTGGAACCATCTATTTGAAGATGCGTTATTACTATGTTGTTCTCGTTGTTCAGTTGGCGGTATGAGTTGTAATCATTTAAGGCCAAATTTGCATTTCGAACATGATCATTGTAAAATATCCAGGTTGTCTCTTCATCTTCGAGAAGAAGGTAAGAGGTGAATCTACCTTCCTCTCGGGAAGATGATTGATACTTCGGTATGACTATGTTTTTTTCAATAGTGCTGTTCGATCGAATATCTGAGATCAGAAGTTCATCATAGCTGTATATCTGGATGATGGAATACGTGCCGGTCGCAGGGTTAAATATCGTACTAGACCTGTTGTATCGCTTTTCACTTATCAGTTTCAAGTGACTATCCTTTCCAATATATGCTTGATCCAATTTAAATTGACCCAGATCGTCCTCTCCGCTTTTTAAATCCGATCTAAAAATCAACCTAAATTCTCTGTCAAATGGATATAATCCTGTATCCAATAAATCTCCGGTTCGTGATTCAATCAACACAGAGAATGTGCCGGCCATCGAAGGTTCAACCATATTGCTGTAATATCCCGCCAGCCACAAATTGGTATCGGGAGTAAGTGTAAGCTTGAGATCATAAAACCATTTTGAACCTAGAGAAAGGGCCTTTTCCTTGACTATTCCGTCAGTAGGATTGTAAGTCAAAAGGGCATAACCATCTGGAGTGACAGCCATATCCGAAGACCTGGATACTGCTATAACTCCATGAAGTGTTCCTGAAGGCGACAATACGGCACTTCGAAGAGAGACCTGCCCCGAAGAATATGGTATTTCCAATTTCTCCGACCTTTCAAGCTTAAAGTCAGAATTGAAATAGCGAATCTGGAATTTTTCATTCCGCGCTTCATTCGCTTCCGCAGGAACAAGTAAGGCGATTTTTTCTTCGTTATCTGTCTTAAAAAGGAGAAACCCATTCTCCGCTAATATCGCTTTTCGATTTCCGATGCCGAGAACGATGGGTTGTTTTGATATCGATAAGTCATCACCTATTTGATAAGCTAAAATGAATAGGTCTTCATCTTCCGGGTCTTCAGCGGTTGCAATCAAGAAACTACTCGTTTTTGAAGAAATCGGATAGGCGAGGATGGGCACCATCCCTTTTAGTTCAGGCAATGAGAAGTTTTGAGTGAGGAGTACGCTCAAGCTATCCGTATCGATTTTTTCCAGGATGAACTCGCCGTTTCTTCTTCGGTTGTTCCTCAGGGTAAAGAAAAAATCTTGATGGTGACCAAAGGTATTTAAAAGTGCATCCCCTTTTCGTTCTTCAAGTTCAGGGCCCGTGCTGAAAGTAAATTTCGACTCCGACTGAGCGAACACGATGCCGACAGAGAAGAAAAAAAGTGAAAACAAGTGAAAGAAACGGACCTTCATAAATCTAACTATCTTGGCTTGCTTCAAAAACAGCGTCAAATTGAAGATTACCTTGCACAAATATACATTCTTGTTGGCCCTACTTTGCGCACAATATGCCTTTGGACAAAATGAAGCCGAGGAGGAATATGAATTTGAGCAAGACACCCTAATCCTTATTCAAAACGCCATAAAATTCGATCCGGTTCAGATTCTTTATGGAGATTTTCGGATTTATTACGAGCGGGTAATTTCGAATCAATTTTCATTCCAAATAGCTGCAGGGATAACTCGTAGGAATTATACCGCAGGCTGGTTCGATTATGAATTGGATAACTTTGGTGAAAATATTGATATTCAGACCGGATACAGCATATCCTTCTCGGTGAGACGGTATTTTGAAGATCTCGAAGAACCTGACGGATTGTATCTGGATCTCGGGATCAACTACAGGACTTATTCCAAGGGTTTTGCCGTTTTTGATTCTACGGGAACCCTCACCGGAGATGTATTTGAAGACAATAGAAATATTCTGAGCGCTTCTTCGAAAATCGGGTTCCAACTCCTTTCCCTTACAAGTAATTTATTCTTCGATATCTATACAGGACCGGCGATTCGATTCAAAGACTTTCAAATTGTCAGATCAACGGACTTAAATGATCCGTCGGCTTACTTCATTGAGCCTCTGGAAGAAATTGCTTTTGGTTGGGATTTTGGTGTTCGATTAGGACTGGGATTCTAGGGCGCTGACTTGAGGGCAGCTTTATTTTTATTCGCTAGTTGGCCGCAGGCAGCATCGATGTCTTTCCCACGGCTTCGACGAACATTCACGATTAGATTCCGGCTCTCCAAATAGTCGGCAAAGGCATCAACTTTTTCAGGGTCAGCCTGTTCGAATTCCTCTCCATCGATTGGATTGTACTCGATGATATTGATTTTGCAAGGGACACATTTTGCAAATTCAGCCAGTTCCTGAGCATCTTCAATTTCGTCATTGAAGCCTTTAAAAATTATGTATTCAAACGTGACCCGACTGCCTGTTTTTTCGTGAAAGTACTTCAATGAATCGGCCAATACTTCGAGGTTGTTCGACTCGTTAATTGGCATAATCTCATTTCGCTTCGCATCATTTGCCGCATGAAGTGACAATGCCAGATTAAATCTTACTTCATCATCGCCGAGCTTTTGAATCATTTTAGCAATTCCGGCCGTGCTGACCGTAATTCGCTTCGGTGACATTCCGAGCCCTTTATCATCAGCAATGCGGAAAGTTGACTCAAGCACATTTCCGTAATTCAATAAGGGTTCTCCCATTCCCATGTAAACAATATTTGAAAGGGGTTTATCGCGAAGAATTTCCGCATCTTGGTATATCTCTGAGACCTGATCATAAATCTCATATGCCTCCAGATTTCTAAGCCTCTTTAATTTGCCTGTTGCACAAAATTTACAACTCAAACTACAGCCCACTTGAGAAGAAATACATGCCGTAGTTCGGTTCTGTGTTGGAATTAGAACTCCTTCCACTACGGGGCCATCGCTCATTTTGAACGCGTATTTGATGGTTCCGTCTGAGCTAATTTGTTTGTCTGCAATTCGCATGCTTTTTATGACAAACTCTTCTTTAAGTCGCTCTCTAAGTGACAAAGGCAGATTTGTCATTTCGTCAAAATCGCGAGCCCGTTTTGTCCAGAGCCACTCGAAAACCTGTTTACCTCGAAATGATTTTTCCCCCATCTGCTCGAAGTGTTCAATCAACTCCGCTTTGCTTAGTTTTCGAATGTCTTTGGGTGCTTTCACGGATGCAAAGGTACTGAATGCGATAAGGTGGAATGAAACCAACGACTTGATAAGGGTTAACCTTTTAAAAATGCATGTGCTATGAGTAAATCTTCGCGGGTGGTGATTTTTATATTCCTCCTGTTTCCTTCAACTATTTGAACGGGCTGGTTGGCGAATTCTACTACAGATGCATCATCGGTAAAAACGTCGCGATACTCAGTTCGATATGCTTCTTTTAAGGTGTTTGCTTTGAAACATTGAGGAGTTTGTATGGCCATAAGTTCCTTTCGAGGGATGGTAACGCTCGATGCATCTCGAACTCTTCGAATGGTATCCGTTACGGGAATTCCCGGGATGGCCGCACCGGAAATCTCGGCTTCTCCAAAGCAGCGATCAATAGTATTGGAGGAAACGAAAGGACGCACTGCATCGTGAACGGCTACCAGCTCTACTTCATCACTAAGTGCATTGATTCCATTCAAAACAGAATGAAACCGTTCTTTGCCGCCCTCAACTACTTTGTGAGAAAGTTCGAAACCGTAATCCTTACGGATTTTGTCCCATTCACCATGCAATTCTTTAAAGAGCACGAGTATAAACTCCATTGAGGGATCGTACAGTCGAAACGCCTCGAATGTGTGAAGGATAATCGGTTTCTCGCCAAGTGGTAAAAACTGCTTGGCCGTATTGAGATTCATTCGTGTTCCGGTTCCCCCGGCAACGATGATTACGGCCTTTTTCCCCATTGGAAACTTAGATAATCAACATGGCATCCCCATATGCCAAGAAACGGTATTTCTCTTTGATTGCTACTTTGTAGGCGTTCATCACATTCTCATATCCTCCGAAAGCGGCAACTTGCATCAGCAAGGTGCTCTCAGGAGCGTGAAGATTGCTGATCATCGCATTGGCGATTGAGAATTCATATGGAGGGAAAATAAACTTATTCGTCCAACCTTCAAATGGCTTCAATAAGCCTTCCGTTGATACAGAAGTTTCAACCGCTCTCATTGCGGTAGTTCCCACAACGCAAACTTTCCCTTTTGCAAGTTTTGTTTGATTTACCCTGTCAGCTGATCCTTGACTAATGAACATTTGTTCGCTGTCCATTTTATGCTTGGTTAAATCTTCGACTTCAACAGGGCGGAATGTTCCTAAACCAACGTGCAGAGTAATTGGGGCAAAGTGAATTCCCTTGAGCTCCATTCGTTTTAGCAACTCGCGGCTGAAGTGCAAACCAGCTGTTGGAACGGCTACGGCTCCTTCAACTTCGGCAAATATCGTCTGGTAACGATCCTCATCCATCTCTTCAACAGGACGCCCGATATACTTGGGCACAGGTGTCTCACCCAAGGACATCATGGTGTTCTTGAAATCTTCGTATGGTCCGTCAAAGAGGAATCGCAACGTTCTTCCTCTAGAGGTAGTATTGTCGATTACTTCTGCTACCAACTCATCGTTTTCTCCAAAGTAGAGTTTGTTTCCGATTCGAATTTTACGCGCAGGATCAACAAGCACATCCCAAAGCAAGCTTTCTCTGTTTAACTCGCGGAGGAGAAACACCTCAATTTTTGCTCCGGTCTTTTCTTTATTCCCATATAATCTCGCAGGAAATACCTTCGTGTTGTTCATCACGAAAGAGTCATTCTCATCAAAATAATCAAGAACCTCTTTAAAGGTTTTGTGCTCAATATCTCCTGTTTCACGATGAAGAACTAAAAGGCGGCTTTCATCTCGGTTTTCTGAAGGATACTGGGCTATGAGCTCTTGAGGAAGGTTGAATTTGAACTTCGAAAGTTTCATCCAATACGTTTTTATGGGGCAAAAAAGCGGCTGCGAAGTTAATGAAAACGGGTGAATAATTCACCTATCATTTATGATCTCATCATCACCCCAAAGTATCTTCCTGAAATCTTCCGGATCGATGGCGTTTTCGACTGCGTAATCCCCAACTTTAGTGCGCCTCAGCTCAATCAAGTGGGCTCCACAGCCAAGGGTTTGGCCAAGATCATGTGCTATCGATCGAATATATGTTCCCTTGCTACACTCAATTTTAAAAGATATGTCAGGGAATGTATCTGTAGAAACTTCGAAACTATGAATGATCACAGGCCTCGGTTCTAAAACTAAGTCTTCTCCTTTTCTCGCTGCGTTGTAGGCTCGTTTTCCATCAACTTTTTTGGCCGAGAAAATCGGTGGAACTTGCATAATTGGACCTCGAAATTTCTCCAAGGCAGTTTCAACGTCAGCAGACTTAATGTGATCAGTAGACTTTTCGTTTTCAGGTTCAGTTTCCAGATCATAAGATGGAGTTGTTGAACCCAAACGAATCACTCCGGTATAGGTCTTATGCTCTTGCGATAGATCACTGATTTTCTTGGTAAATTTTCCGGTGCAGATAACCAACAAACCTGTGGCAAGAGGATCTAGAGTTCCTGCATGCCCAACCTTTAATTTTCGAAGCCCAAATTTTTTTCGAATAGTAAATCGAACAGATTTCACGGCATCGAAACTGGTCCAGCCCAGGGGTTTATCGATCAGTAAAAGTTGACCTTCAAGAAACCTTTCAACCTCGGTTGCGGGGTTGTAATTCATGCAAAGAAGGAATAGGCAACGGCAATTGCTCCGACGGCTAAACAGTAATAGGCAAAATAATCCAGCTTGCTTCTTTTGACAAGAGCAATCATCCACCGACAAGCGAGAATTCCGGAAAAGAATGCCGCCGTGAAGCCCGTAATCAAGGCATTATTATCAATTGTGCGCTGTGGTTGAACTTCAAGAAAATCTTTGAATTCTAAAATCATTGCCCCGAGGATTACAGGTAAAACCATGAGAAATGAAAACCTGGCCGCTCTTTCCCTTGAAACACCCGCAAGAAGGGCAGTCGAAATAGTAGATCCTGAGCGCGATACCCCGGGTAAAACAGCAATGGCTTGCGAAATACCTATAAGCAGTGCCTTTCCTACCGTAACTTTTCCTTCCTTAGCCGGAATTCGCGTTGTGCTGTAAAGCAATACTGCGGTGAATATCAAGGAGGCACCTACTAAAAGAAGATTGCCCTCAAAAAGTTGTTCGATCTCATCCTTGAAAAACATTCCCACACAGAAAACAGGAATCATACTTACGATTACATGGAGTGCAAATGCTGAGCTTTCGTTCTTCTTAAATTGAAATAAGCCTGAAACTAATTGTGCTATATCCTTTCGAAAAACGACAACAGTACTGAGCGCTGTAGCCCCATGGACGGCTATAGTAAAGAGCATGCTTTCTTCGGCGGCTAACCCATCACCGAAAAGGGCTTTAGTTAACTCCAAGTGACCTGAACTGCTAACGGGAAGAAACTCCGTAAGACCTTGAATGATTCCGAGAATCAAGGCTTCTAATACACTCATGACTCTTTAGTCGAACCGCCTTTTTTTAGAATCGAATAGAAGATTACCACGTATCCGGCAAGAACAATTATCGGAGCAAGTGTAATCCTTCTGAAACTAAAGATGTCCTCATTAAACTCCATTGGATCTTCTGTTCCACCGCCAATCATCAGAATAAATCCCAAAACAACAACTCCTATACCAATCAACATGAGTTTGTAGTTGCTTCTTGCTAATGCGAAAGTTTCTTGACTAGTATTATCGGCGCGGCTCATTTTATTAATAGATTTTTGAAGCGTCCATCCTAAGATAACGCCGTACTGCAAATAACGTGGATATTCCTGATATGAACATTCCTAAAACGGAAACCAACCCGAATAGTTTAACAAACATTACGAGGTCATTGAATTCAAAAAACTCGGGAATCTCTGATTTTACTGCGAAAAGAATTCCTAATATCAACAAGATGGCTATGAAGCCCGAATAAAGTCCTTGAAGAACTCCATTCCAAACAAAAGGTCTTTGGATAAATCCCGAAGTAGCTCCTACTAATTGCATACTCCTGATGGTGAAGCGCTTCGAGTAAATAGTCAGTCGTATGGTATTATTTATGAGAGCGATTGCAACCAGAAGCAGCAATCCGCTGAATGCCAAGAGCGCCAGACTAATCTTGTTGACATTCCTGTCGATTTGTCGCACCAAATTCGGACTATAAACCACCTCATTTATCTCTGATCTGTTTTCCAGCATTTCCGCGATAGTTGAAATGCTATCCGGTTTTGTGTATTCCAATTCTATTCCGAGCTCAAGAACGTCCGGTAGAGGATTGTAGGAGAGAAAAGCCATGAAGTCTTCCCCGAGTTCATTTTGTAATTTCTCAGCAGCTTCAGTTTTTGAAATGTAGGTGTTAGTTCTCGCAAAAGGCAAGGCATCTATCTCTTTTCGCAATCGAGTTATCTCACCTTCACTCAAATCCTGTTCAAGAAAAAGTTCTATTCGAATGTTCTCTTTGACATAGGTCGAAAGCTTGCTCGCATTCAATACCAATATCGATAGAATCCCCAACATGAAGAGCACTAAACTTATCCCAATTACCGTAGATACGGCGCTGGTTCTAGCTCTTCTTTTTGCGTATTTATCAGGAGCATTTGACATTGAGGAGGGCTAAAGTAGAAATATTTCCAATTGCTTGATCAATCCTTTCAAATCAAGCATAAAACAAAGCAATTCCACCATCAGGATTTAATAAATTTGCAGCTCTCTAACGCAGAAACATGGAATATAATTTCAGGGAAATAGAAGCAAAGTGGCAGTCTCATTGGAAAGAGACAGAAGCTTATAAAGTCTCCGAAGATCCCAACAAGGAAAAGTATTACGTTTTGGATATGTTTCCTTACCCATCAGGTGCGGGGCTTCATGTAGGACACCCCCTTGGATACATCGCTTCTGATGTGATAGCGAGGTATAAAAGACACCTAGGATACAATGTTTTACATCCTATGGGATTTGATTCTTTTGGTCTTCCTGCAGAACAGTATGCTATTCAAACAGGGCAACACCCCGCAATCACTACCAAAGAGAATATTGCTCGTTACAAAGAGCAACTTCAAAGAATGGGATTTAACTATGACTGGAGTAGAGAGCTGAGAACCAGTGATCCCGAGTATTATCGATGGACACAATGGATTTTTGTGCAACTCTATAATAGCTGGTATAACAATAAAACGAATAGAGCCGAGAGCATTTCAAGTCTCATTGAGTTACTCGAAGAAAACGGAACTTACGGTGTAGAAGCATTCGTTGATCGCGACTGGTACAAAGCCCTTGATCTGAGCGGATATCCGTTTGGCGAATTCTTTGTGGGTGAAATGACAGCAACGGATTGGAAAGTCCTGACCCATGCCCAAAAGGAGGAAGTGTTGAGTCATTTCCGTTTGGCCTATCTGAGCGAAACCTGGGTGAATTGGTGTGAAGCTCTTGGAACGGTATTAGCTAATGATGAAGTAAAAGATGGGTTGAGCGAAAGGGGTGGACATCCTGTTGAGCAGCGCCTCATGAAACAGTGGAGCCTTCGAATTACCGCATATGCGGATCGTCTTTTGGAAGGGTTGAATTCAGTTGATTGGCAAGACTCAATTAAGGAAATGCAACGAAACTGGATCGGAAAATCCAAAGGGGCAATGGTGCGATTCATGCTCGCGGATCACCCGGGTCATATCGACGTTTTTACAACCAGACCAGACACAATTTTCGGAGTTAGTTTCATGGTGTTGGCACCTGAACACGAGTTGGTAAAATCGATTACATCAGAAGACAGGCGTGAGGCCGTGGAAGCTTATGTCAAAAAGAGCATGGCTAAATCGGAAAGAGAACGACAGAGTGAAGTGAAAACGGTAAGCGGGGAATTTACCGGCGCCTATGCCAAGCATCCATTTTCCGGAGAGAATATACCTGTATGGATCGCAGACTACGTTCTGGCGGGATATGGAACGGGGGCTGTTATGGCCGTGCCTTCGGGAGACGAACGCGACCACGCTTTTGCTCAAAAATTTGACTTGCCGATTCCGAATATTTTTGACGGAAAGGATGTATCCGAAGATGCATATCCCGGTAAAGAGGCCAAATTGGTTGAATCGGCTTTCTTAACTGGAATGGGATATGAGAAAGCCATGGACACCGTCATCTTCGAATTGGAAGAAAAAAGGATTGGATATGGTAAAACGAATTACCGATTAAGAGATGCCATTTTTTCTCGTCAACGTTACTGGGGTGAGCCTTTCCCTGTCTATTATGAAGATGGACTCCCGAAATTGTTAGGAGAAGATGAATTGCCGCTGACTTTGCCTCCTATCGATAAATACTTGCCAACCGAAACAGGTGAGCCGCCTTTGGCGAGAGCTAAAAAAGAGGACTGGCCAATTTTTAAAGGTGATAGGATGGAATACAATACTATGCCTGGCTGGGCGGGTTCTTCTTGGTACTTCCTACGTTATATGGATCCTGCGAATTCAGAAGCACCGTTTTCGGAGGAAAAGGCGAAATACTGGGGATCGGTTGATTTGTATATCGGTGGCTCGGAGCATGCAACGGGACATTTGCTCTATTCGCGTTTTTGGACAAAGTTTTTACATGATCTTGGCCGTATTGATTTTGATGAGCCTTTTTCCAAAATGATCAATCAAGGGATGATTCTTGGACGGTCGAGTTTGGTTTATCGCTTGGATATCATCAACTATGATATACCTGGTTTTTCTAACGGTGAAGACCTTCCTTCTCCAAGATATTTTCCTGAAATATTCGTCTCAAAAGAGATTTATGATGATTGGAAGAAACATGGTTATCTCACAGAGAATAGGCAAGAGGTAATTCACAAACTTCAAATTCTACTCCATGAGCAGCTAAAAGAAATCAGTGGAATGGATACCAGTAATGCTACAGCTGAATTTACCGTCACTCCAATCCACGTCGATGTTAATTTGGTCGATAATGATATCCTTGATATTGAAGGGTTTAGAAGTTGGAGAAAACAGTATGCAGATGCTTATATTATCCCTAATCAGCAGGGAAAAATGGTTTGTGGACACGAAATCGAAAAGATGTCTAAGCGCTGGTATAATGTTGTTACTCCCGATTCATTATGTGATGAGTACGGTGCCGACACATTGAGAATGTACGAGATGTTTCTGGGACCGGTGGAGCAGTCCAAACCCTGGGATACACAGGGGATTAGTGGAGTGCATAACTTTTTGCGAAAGTTTTGGCGGTTGATTCACAATCAGGAAGGGAATGTTGAGCTAAATGAGGGAGATCCTTCCAAGAAAGAGCTCCAGACGGTCCATCGCTGCATCAAAAAAGTAACAGATGATCTCGAGCGGCTTTCATGGAATACCGTTGTGAGTACTTTAATGATTGCGGTGAATGAATTGACAGCCATCGATGAAACATCAAGGTGGTCGATTGAAAAACTCGCAATATTAATATCTCCTTACGCTCCGCATTTTGCAGAAGAGATATGGGAAAAGGCAGGGAATTCAGATTCCGTTTTGGCACAGCCTTGGCCGAAGTTCGAGGCTAAATATTTGGAAGATGATGAGTTTGAGTATCCTGTATCTTTTAACGGAAAAATGAGATTTAAGCTGGCTTTAGCGGCTGATTTACCAAAAGAAGAAGTGGAGCGAGCAGTTTTAGATTCGGCTGAAGCAGCCAAGTATTTGGATGGCAAAACACCTAAGAAAGTAATAGTTGTTCCAAAGAGAATCGTAAACGTTGTACTCTAGAACTAAATGGTCCATATAAAGGCAATGGAATAAGGGAATTCAACGTTTTGGAATGGAATTTGACCTAATCACTGCATGAAAAGAATTGTTCTCTTCGTTTGTGCCTTCTTAATTGCAGGTTTTGCTTTTTCACAGGTTAAGCCGCCGAAAGCGAGCCTTGACACCCTTCCCGCAATTAGTCTTCCCGATATTGGGCAACAGGCTTTTGCTGAAGGAGAGTACCTCAGATTCAGGCTTCATTATGGAATCATCGATGCGGGTGAGGCCGAACTTAAGGTTTACCGAAGCAGCAGAAAGTTTGATGGGAGAGACGCTTATCACGTGGTTGGGACCGGTCGCACCTTAGGTGCTTTTAACTGGTTTTATAAGGTCAGAGACAGATACGAGACTTATTTGGACCGCGAGACAATTGTACCTTGGGAATTTGTTCGTCAAGTTCGAGAAGGTGGTTATTCCAAGGACGAAAACTATCGTTTTCATCAATTTCAATCAGCTGTCAGCACCCATAAAGGCGATACGTTTAAAATCCCTGCTATGTCTCAGGACATGCTTTCATCCTTTTACTATGCCCGAACAATCGACTTCTCTTCCGCTAAACCAGGGGATATCTTCACCATACCAACATTTGTTGATGAAGAAGAATACCCTTTGATGATAAAATTTTTGGGAAGGGAACAGCTAAAATCCCGCACGGGAACATATCGATGTTTAAAATTTGTTCCGGTTGTTCAGGAGGGACGTATATTCGAAAAAGAAGAGGATATGACCGTTTGGATTACGGATGACGAAAACAAGATTCCCGTGCTGGCGAAGGCAAAAGTTCTGGTTGGATCTATCAAAATGGAATTGGTTGAATACGATAAAATCTCAAACCCTATTGCCAAAGTCGACTGATTTGAATCTCCATTTTTATATTCGCACCATATGAAGTGGTGCACTTCTTTTCCCCTTTTTCTATTCGTGATCCTTATGGGATTCGCCTCCTGTTCGAGCGAGGTAAAAACAAATGAGGATTTAAAAGCCGAGGATGTTTCTATTGAGGCAGATGAAATTCCCATGAGATACGGGATAGAAGAGAATGCCTACAAGATTCATGAGGGAACTATCAAACCCAATCAATTCCTTGCCGATATTTTATTGGGCTACGGAGTTCCTTACGCGAATATTGCGACTCTTGAGTCGGTGAGCAAAGACGTGCATGATGTACGAAAGTTAAAAGCAGGAGATAAGTATGCAGTTTTTACGAACCGAGATAGCACGGAGCAAGCGAGTTATTTTGTTGTAGAGACAGGTCCTGCGAATTATGTGGTATATCAGTTGAATGATACCATTTCGGCTTATTTGGGCAAGAAACCTATTGAGAGGCGTTTGCGTGAGGCAGGAGGAGTAATTAATAGTTCCTTATATCAGACAATTGCCGATAACGACCTACCCATTGAATTGGCGATGGAGTTGAGCGTAATCTACGCTTGGACCGTAGACTTTTATAGAATTCAAAAAGGGGATTATTTTAAAGTCATCTTTGAAGAATTATTTGTCGAAGGGAGAAGGATAGGAGTCGGGGAAATTATTGCAGCCGAATTCGGGCACAGGGATGAGGTATTTAAAGGCTTTCTGTTTGAGGAGGGGGAGCTGAGCGAATATTATGATGAGGAAGGTGAGAATCTTCGAAGAGCTTTTTTAAAGGCACCGGTCAAATTTTCTCGGATCTCATCGAGATATACAATGAAGCGTTATCACCCTGTTCAAAAGAGGTGGAAAGCCCACTTAGGGACGGATTATGCCGCTCCGAGGGGCACACCAATAGTTGCCACCGCCGACGGAGAAGTGATAGCTTCAGCATATGGTAAATACAATGGCAATTATGTGAAGATTAGACATAATAGTACTTATACCACGCAATATCTGCACATGTCTAAAAGGGAGGCTAAGAAAGGTGAATTTGTAAGGCAGGGAGATGTGATTGGTTATGTGGGATCAACAGGATTGGCTACGGGCCCTCATGTATGTTATCGTTTTTGGGTTAATGGTAAGCAAGTCGATCCATATCGGCAAGACCTGCCGTCAGGTGACCCTATCCCTCAACAATATTCAACAATATTTAAAACCAAAAGTGATAGTTTGAATGTCATTCTCGACCAAATTCAGTCGGATGAGCTGAGCTAATTTTTTTCATTATTTGGTTTATAAAGTAAACTAAACTACATTTGAATTAAAATTAAACTAAAATGACCGAAAAAGAGAGTTTAGAAATTATTGTAAGTATGCTTGACAGAACGAAGAGCAACCTTCGCGAGCAATCAGGCTTTTACATGATCTGGGGCTGGAGCATTTTTTTGGCTTCCTCTATTGAGTATGTAGCGCTTATTTTCTTCGAATTTGAATATCACTTCATGGTTTGGCCGATTGCCATATTGGTAGCGGTTACCTTGACAATTTTCAAAAGCTCGCGAATGGCTTCATCGAAGCGGACAATGACTTATGCTGATCGATCCTTGGCTTACTTATGGTCAGCTTGGTCGGCGCTGCTTTTTATTATACTGTTATTCACGGGAATGGGAGGATTGTCTTGGGGATCTTCCTATGCTTTTATTATTGCTTTGTATGGAATGGGTACGACCGTTTCGGGTGGGATTCTACGTTTTAGGCCATTGGTTCTTGGAGGTATTTTCAGTTTCGTTCTTTCCTTCTTGGCCTTGATTCTTAAGCTTACGTCCAACCCTGGAACAATGTTGTTATTTCTTGCCTTGAGTATTCTCGGAAGTTACCTTGTCCCCGCCTATCTTTTAAAGAGAGCTTAATATGGCATTTACTCCGCTTGATCCGGTGCTACATTCTCAATTACGATTGGCTGTTGTCAGCTTATTAATCGGCTTGGAGTCTGCTGAGTTTGGATTTATAAAGGAAGAGACCAATGCCACACAGGGAAATTTAAGTGCACAATTGAAAAAATTGGCGGATGCCGACTATATCAAAATCAAAAAATCATTTAAGAATAACTACCCCAATACCCAAGTTTCCTTGACTAAAAAGGGGAGAGATGCTTTTGAGAAATACGTGAATGATATCTCTGCGTACTTAGGCAAATAGGAAGACCTCGTTGGTTTTTCCTACTTTCGCGACTCACTTTTCCAACTTCTTAGTTATGTCGCTCAAGTCAATCTGCACTTTCCTCTTTGGTCTCTTTATAGTTCTCGGAACCCGTGCCCAAACGGTTCAAGAGATTGTTGAAGAAACCGTTACGCCTTCAGGGGTACAGGCGAAAATTGAATTCATCGCCTCAGATGAATTGAAAGGACGGGACACACCTTCCCCTGAACAGGATATTGCGGCAAAATACCTTTCTACCAGAATGAAGGAATGGGGCGTTAAAATGGCTCCCGGAATGGAGAGCTATCATCAGTCGGTTCAATTTAAGAAGGTCACACCTCCGAATGACGGACAGTTTGTTGCAAAGGATTCGACCTTTGCACTCGGCGAGGATATCGTTCTCTTGGATGGTGACTCAAAGGATATTGAGGCAAAGGTGGTTTTTCTGAATTATGGAAGTGAGGAAGATTTTGAAAAAACGAAAGTAGAAGGGAAAATAGCAGTTGTCCGGCTAGGGGAAAAAGGTGAACCAAATGTTCGAAAAGCGTTTTATGCAGGTCGCGAGAAAAGGGAAAGAGCAGCCGAAAAAGGCGCTCTTGCCTTAGTAGAACTCTATACCTCAACTCAAATCAGTTGGCAGCTGATTAAGAATTACATTGGAGGCCCTTCAATATCGCTTGATATGGGCGAGGAAGAAGACAAAGGTATTCCCCATTTATGGCTAGATGATTCAGCCAAGAACAAGGATGAGTTTTTCTCTTCGATAAAAGGGAAGGCGTCACTAAATGTTGGGGGATTGCGAATCGAGAAGTTCTCAGCGAACAACGTAATTGGTATGGTTGAGGGGATCAATCCTGGTTTAAAGGATGAAATCGTGGTGTACTCAGCTCATTACGATCATGTCGGTCTCGGTCGACCTGATGCAATTGGAGATACCATATATAATGGAACTCGTGACAACGGCATTGGAACCATCACCGTTTTAGAAGCTGCCAACAACATTGCAAAGTATCCGCTGGATCGAACCGCAATGTTCATTTTCTTCACCGGTGAAGAGAAAGGGCTTTTGGGAAGTGAGTGGTTTGTTGAACACCCTGTAGTCCCTCTTGAAAGCATTGTGATGTGTTTCAACAGTGATAATGCGGGATACAACAACACCGAAATCACCACGATTGTAGGACTGGAAAGAACTACAGCTATGGATAAGCTAGTGGAATCCGTTGAAACTTATGGTCTTGAAGCGATTAAAGATCCGGTTCCTGATCAAAACCTTTTTGATCGCTCGGATCAGGTGAGTTTTGCACGAAAAGGTGTACCTGCCATAATGTACAGCTTGGGATTGACCGCATTCGATGAGACTTTATTGAAGTATTATCATCAGGCGGCAGATAATCCTGATTCTGTAGATTACGAATATCTCTACAAGTTCACCAAGGCTTATGTTCATGCTTGTCGGTTGGTAGGAAATATGGAAGATCGCCCGTATTGGGTAGAGGGTGATAAGTATTACGAGGCAGGAGAGGAGTTATACAATTCAGAGCAGTAATTACGTGTTCATCATATCGTCGTATTCGATATGATTCACCCCTGGTCTTGCTTTCTTAACATGATAAAACATGCCTTTGGCAACTTCTCGAACATGGATGGGTCGGTACTTCCTGAACGATCCATTCATTAGTGGAGTAAACAGCCTCATAAAGAAGCTTCCTATTTTCTCACCAAATCGAAATTCTTTTCGCGGTCCAAGCAGAATGGAAGGATGCATGATTGTCAAACTTTCAAATCCGATCTGGCTAAGCTCCTTTTCCATTTGGCCTTTTACCCGATTATAGAATATTCCCGATTCTGGATTGCTTCCAATGGCGCTCACGACACCAAAAGATTTGATGCCTTCTGATTTGGCTGCTCTGGCAAAAGCAATCACGAATTCGTGATCTACTTTGATAAAGGCTTTTTGTGAACCGGCTTTTCTAATTGTGGTACCCAGGCAGCAAAAGGCCAGTTTAGCACCCTGACAGGCCTTTTCCAGTTGATCTGTATTCTCAAAATCTGTGGTGCGCCAGTCTATCATACCTTGAGATCTTTGCTCTCTTCTGGTCAGGGCCCTGACGGTTTCAATTTCTGAAGAAGACTCAAGAATTTTTAAGAGAAAGCTGCCGATGAGCCCTGTTCCGCCAGCAACAACGACTTTCAAACTCCAACCTCTTTCGGCTCGATCCAGTCTCCATGTTCCCTAATGAGATTGATGAGCTCATCCACTGCATCCTCGGATGGAACGTTACGTTTTACAACCTCTTTCTCTTTGTAAAGAGTGATTTTTCCGACTCCAGTCCCAACATAGCCATAATCGGCATCTGCCATTTCTCCCGGACCGTTAACAATACATCCCATGATGCCAATCTTGACACCCTTCAAGTGTTCAGTTCTAGCCCTAATCTTAGCCGTAGTTTCCTGAAGATCAAATAGGGTTCTTCCGCAAGAAGGGCATGAGATATATTCGGTTTTACTAATCCTGGTTCGAGTTGCTTGAAGGATACCAAAACTCAAGGAGTTGGAAGTTCTTGAATCAACTCCTTCGGCTTTAATCCAAATACCATCTCCTAAACCATCGAGAAGAAGTCCACCTGCATCCGTTGAAGCGTAAATTCTGAATTCTTCTTTGTCGATTTTGTTAAAGCTACGTGCGATAACTACAGGGACATCAATTTGATGGTTCATCAACTCGATAAATGCTCGCCTCAATGAAGGCATCGCATGTTCATTATCCGTTGTCAGGACGAGGATGGAGTTCTTAGCCTTATTAATTTTCTCCAGAAAGTCTGAATCAAATGCGTTTTCATCCTTAGCCAGGATAAAGTTCATAGACTCGGATAGCTCGCCGTTTTGCGCAAATGATTCAGCCGTAATCATGGGAAAGGTCCTTGGTTTTGATGATTCCGACCTCCACGCATCTTCATCCATCACTACCCCTAAGGTTCCCGGAATTTCAAATTCTATTTTGTTATGGCCAACGTAAATGAAATCTGCAGCCTGATCGCTCAGGTTCCATTTATCCAAGGGAA
Organism: uncultured Cryomorphaceae bacterium; assembly: GCA_964635965.1. Lineage (GTDB taxonomy): Bacteria > Bacteroidota > Bacteroidia > Flavobacteriales_D > Cryomorphaceae > JAKVAV01. The sequence continues at coordinate 37,602 of CAZWQX010000001.1, read as the reverse complement.
CACTGTAATTATATCCAAAGGCAAAAAAGGAAGCAGGAGAGATGGAGTCCTTGGCAGATAAATCACCAAATACTATTGGTACTTGGCCTCCTCCTACGTTTAGCACCTTTCGCGAATTCCTTCGATTGTATTCAAATGGGCCAATGGGGTTATTTTGAATTTCAGGAATTTCATCATGACCTTTTCGATTCTCATATCTATCAACTAAGACACGAGCAACAGGAATTTCCTCTTCAGGTTCTTCGGTCAAGCTTACCCTCACAGTATCCCCAAGCCCGTCTTCTAATAAGGTGCCAATCCCTACAGCAGATTTTATTCTGCCGTCCTCACCTTCACCGGCCTCTGTTACTCCGAGGTGTAAGGGATAGTTCATACCTTCTGCCATCATGTGATTCACCAGCAGTCGATAAGCTTGAACCATCACCTGAGGATTACTGGCTTTCATACTCAAAACCAACTCGTGAAAATCGTTATCACGGCAAATGCGTAAAAACTCCATAGCCGATTCAACCATTCCCAATGGGGTATCTCCGTATCTACTCAGAATTCGGTCACTTAATGAGCCATGGTTGGTTCCAATTCTCATTGCTGTACCTTCTTCCTTACAGATCTTCACCAAAGGGGTAAAACGCTCGCGAATTCTATCTAACTCTGCCAGGTAGCTTTCGTCAGTGTAATCAATTGTTTCGAACTTCTTTTTATCGGCGTAATTACCTGGATTCACCCTTACCTTCTCAACAATGCGAGCTGCAATTTCGGCTGCATTAGGGGTAAAGTGAATATCTGCCACCAAAGGAGTATCATACCCTTTTGAGCGGATTCCTTCTTTAATCGGACCTAAATTTTCCGCATCCTTTTTACTCGGAGCGGTAATTCTAACCAATTCGCAACCCACCTCTATCATTCGGATAGACTGTTCAATGGTCGCATCGGTGTCCATGGTGTCCGTTGTGGTCATCGATTGAACGCGAATAGGGTTATCTCCTCCCATTTCAATCGATCCAATTTTAACGGATCGAGTGACAAATCGATCGTAGGCTACTGGATTAGGACAATAAATCTGGTCTTCTGAAATAACTGCCGACATGGCTGGTTTGGTTTAATACGAAGTTAACGCTTTCAGGTATGGTTTGTTTTTTGACTTGCTGCCGATTTGCGTATTCGGAGTTTCCCTTTTCTGTTCAGGGCATTGAGGTAAAGGGCACCTAAAATAAGTACGGTTCCAATATAGAATCCCGGGGTCATTTCTTCGCTGGATCCGAAAATTAGGAATGCCAGAATAATCCCATAAACAGGTTCCAGATTGATGGTGAGCGAAACAGTAAAGGGAGTTAATTCTTCCATCACTTTGACACTTGCAACGAATGCAAAAGCGGTGCAGATTATTCCCAAAATCAGGATCCAAAACCAGTCGGCCCCGGGGATATCGATCATATTTACCCCGAGTTTCCCTGAGAAACCCAGCCAAATCGATATACCTATCACTCCTCCTATCATCTCTACCAGGCTGATTCGATATGGATTGTCTTTTTGGATCAAACGGCCATTGATAACGGTAAAGAGCGAGGCCAGAAAGGCCGACACCAGTGCCATTATTATTCCCTCAGTGTATTCAGACTCAAAGCTGAAAATCAGAACGAGACCTGCGACTACCATAATTCCGAAGAGTATTTCCGCCAAATCAATTCGTCTCTTAAAGAACAGAGGTTCCAGAACGGCGGTGAAAAGAGAAGCGGAGCTGAGGCAGGCCAAGGTCACACTGACATTTGAAATCTTGATTGCTTGAAAGAATGTAATCCAATGAAAGGCAATAATAAACCCAACTCCCAGATAAGTTGGTGAATTTTGCCAAATGGAGGAGGTGATTTTTTTGGCAGGATAGGCATAGATGGATATGGCAATGGCTGCTATTGACATCCGCCACCAAACAAGAATATCCGAATCTGTTTCAATAAGTTTTCCGAGAATTCCCGTAAAACCAAAGATGAAAACCACAATGTGGAGCAGGAGGAGATTTCCGAATTTAGCTCGCTTCATCTTGTTTTTTGCCTACATCAGTTACCCCGCCTGAAACGATGAATTTCATGAATTCTGCAGTGTTTGCTTCTACCGGTGTCACGTTTTCAATAGGTACAATGAAAATATTACCCGAAAAGTTGTAGCTGTGGGGTAGATAAACCGCGATTTTTCCCGTTTTTATGTTAAGGCTTTCCAAATCTTCGCAGGTAATAAATCCAGGTTTCTCAATTTCACTTTCTCTATTCAGTTTCACCAAGACAGGGCGTGAGAAGCTCTTTTTCTGACCTACGAAAGCCGAAAGAAGATCGGTAATTGCCGTGTAAATGGTCTTGACCAAAGGTATTCTATCCAGAATTCGATTTGCCCTTCGAATGATTGGTTCAGCGATGAAAGTTGAGCCTAAAAACCCCATCACGGTAATTCCTGAAAGCAAAACCAATAGACCCAAGCCTGGAATCTCCATTGGGATGAGCTGATCCAAAAAGATGAATAATTGGTAGATGATGTAGATAATTACAGTGGCTGGCACCACTAGTAACAGTCCTCTAAAGAAGTATCCGAAAAGGCTCTTGATGAGTGAGTTCTTTTTCACGATTCAAATTTACTTTAATTCAGATTGAACCCTTTTTGGTAGACTCGCCACCACCAGATCATAGCTGTGGTCGATCAGTTCTTTTTGAAGTTTTGGTTGGAGGCCCTCAGCGCTTACCGTGTTCCAATGCTTTTTGCTCATGTGGTAACCTGGTTTTATCAAATCAGGATGGAGTTCACGCAATTCAATTGCTCTTTCCGGATCACATTTGAGGTTAAAGCTTTCGTAACGCTCTACATTACATAATGCGAACATTTTTCCTTTCACCTTAAAAACCAATGTAGAATTGTCAAAGGGAAACTCTTCAGTTACTCCCTGTCGCTTTAGACAGTATTCGCGGAATTCGTCAATGTGCATGTTTGGATAGTTTGAAGAGTAAAGGTCGTGAAGGGGTGGCATCGTTTTCGAAGGGAGCTGTTTGTAGATTCAAAAGATAAGTCCCGTCTTTGATCGCGTTTTCAATGTATACCATTTCAGTTATCGTGCACTCAGAATCGTCACTCCTTTCGCCAAACCAAAATGCGTGATGTGCCTTCAAGAGACCTCCATCTACTTCACGATCAACCGATGGTAGATCAATCAATAGGTGTTTGATCCCTGAATTTCTCAAATAAGAAAGACCTTCAGGAGCTATGTATGGCGGATTGGTGTCTGAATAATTCTTTGATCTTTTATCAGCCTCATTGGGAACAGTTCTGATTACCAAGGCCTCACAATTATCTTCGAGGTCAATGAGAGTTAGCTGGCTTTTAGAAATAATGCGATCTCCCTTCTCTTGAAATTTATTGTCAGAAACCTCGCACACTTCGGGCTCAATGGTTACCAGATTAGCTAAAAAGAAATAATTCTTTAGCACCGTATTTATTGATGTTACACCTTTGTCTATATGTCCCACGGATTCTGTGTGGGTGCCATGCCCGTGAGGGTTAAAGCTGATATTTCGAAAATTTACCGCGCCGCCTTCTGCTATACTTCCGGTAAATCGTTCGGTTCTGACGGGTTCTATCGAAAGAGGATCTACATACCAAGCCCTCGGACCATCTGGGTGCAAGGGAATAGAAATATCTATTGGTTCACTCAGATTTGCCGAATATTCAGAACCGTTGATGTCGACTTTAATCTTCATGATCTAAAATAAAGAATTCGGCCGCAATCCCGTCGGCAAAAAACAAACCCTCCCTGGTCAGTCTTATTCGCCCTTCCATCAGGGTTAAATGGCCTTGAGAAATTCTTCGATTGATTACGTCTTGGTAGTCCTCTTGCAAATTCACGTCAAACTCGGCTTTGGCCTGAGTGAGGGAAATACCTTCAGTCATCCTCAATCGTGTCATTATCCATTCATTGAATCTATTTTCTTTGGATAGAAGCTCTACTTCTTGAGGAAGCTCATTTTGTTCTATTGCAGCACAGTAGCGAGCGTTATTAGCGATGTTAGAATATCTCGATGAGCCCGTGAAACCATGAGCAGATGGACCAAGACCGACATATGGAGTTCCTTTCCAATAAGCTGAGTTGTGCTTTGATTCCATGGCTGGTAAAGAGAAATTACTCACCTCGTATTGGTGATACCCATTTTTATCCAAAACTTCCTGAAGGGTCTTGAATTGCTCAGCCGCTGCCTGATCATCAACGGGCTTGTCCTTGCCCTTTTCGATGTTGTGCGCCAAGACCGTCTTAGGCTCAACCGTTAAGCAATAGGAAGAAACATGAGGAACCCCAAGATTTATTATTCGTTCAATATCCTTTTTCCAATTTTGTATTGACAGATTGGGGAGACCATAAATCAAATCGATGGTTAGGTTGTCGAATCCCGATTTTTGAGCGATACGAATGCACGCTTCAGCTGTAGTAGCATTGTGCGCCCGATTCATCCACTTGAGGTATTCATCGGAAAAGCTTTGGATTCCGATACTCAAGCGATTGACACCCATTTCCTTCCAGAAACGCGCTTTCTCAAAAGTCACATCGTCGGGGTTAGTCTCTAGCGTGATTTCGGCTTGTTCAGAGATCGAAAAGTTTTTTCTCAGGGAATCGAATATTGTTTCCAGGATTTCATCAGGGAGAATTCCCGGAGTACCACCACCGAAATAAATGGTATTAACCATACCTGAAACCTCCGTTTTTCTGAGCTCTGCCTCTTTTGAAATAGCAGACGTCACTCGACTCATAAGCTTCGGAGAAGTTGAGAAATGAAAATCGCAATAGGTGCAAGCTTGTTTGCAAAAAGGTATGTGAATGTAAATTCCTGCCACCTAGTTATTGGTCTTCAGGACAATACGGAAAGTCGTTCCTGCATTTGCTTCACTTCGCTTAACGAAGATTTTACCGTTGTGGTAATTTTCAATGATGCGCTTGGCCAGCGAAAGACCTAATCCCCAGCCGCGTTTCTTCGTGGTATAGCCTGGCTGGAACACTGCTTTATGACTGGAAGATGAGATTCCTTTTCCGGTATCAGTTATATCGATGTAAACTGTCTGGATTTCATTTGAAATGTCAACTGTAATCTTTCCTTTGCCGTTCATTGCATCGACGGCATTTTTAATCACATTTTCAATTACCCAGCTAAAAAGCGGACGATTAATCATTGCCTTGACTTCACCCGCTTGATTTTGATTGATTTCAAAGACCACCTTATTGCTGATACGAGGACGCAGATAATCAATGGTTCGATTCATTACATCTGAGATCGTCGTTTCTTTTAGCTCGGGTGCTGAACCTATTTTGGAAAAACGGTCAGTTATCATTTCCAATCTCCTGAGATCTTTATTGAGCTCGGCGATTGTTTCTTGATCGGTTCCGCGTGATTCAAGCAATTGCACCCAAGCCATAAGGCTGGAAAGCGGCGTACCTAGCTGGTGTGCCGTTTCTTTGGCCATCCCAATCCAGACTTGATTTTGCTCTGCATTCTTAAAGGTGCTGAAAATCAGGTATGATATGAAGAGGAACAAACCAATGATCACCAATTGGATGAAAGGGAAGTATCGCAACTGAGTGATGATGATTGAGTCCGTGTAATAAATGTAGTTTACCACATGGTCGCCAAACGTAACTTGTATAGGTTCATTCTTTTCGGACATATCCGAAATAAGAACCGACACCTGAGTAGAATCAAATACTGCAGTAGAATCGATGTTGGCAAAGCTTACCACATTAGCCCCGGAGGAGTCGGTTACCAAGACCGGCACCGAGCCTGAGTTCATCACCGTTTCGCTGATGAATGAATTGATAAGATCATCCAGCGTTTTTTCTAATTCGGTAATAATTCGAGAATCCTTGTAATAGGCTTTCTGTTCAATCCCCATAATACTGATGGGAATTGGCCTGTATTGAGCGCGCATTGCCGAAAGTGTGCTATCCTTCTTCTCAGGAGTTGAGATAAACTCTTCATCGAGATTCCTGATAAATTGAACTTCGTTTTCGGCGTTTACCACCGCAACGGGAATGGTGGTATTGTTTTGAATGATGTTTTGTAAAAAGGGCAACTCACTATCGTCAGCTACAGTTATCCTTCCCGTGGCCTGAGCCCATACCGCAACCTTGTTTCGCTCCTCGCGACGCATATCAGAGAAGAGATTTTCCGTGTAATTGATCAAAGACAATCTGCGTTGCACGGCTTCGCTCCATAGCTGGACTTTAAGTCGTTCTTCTTCGCGTATTTTGTTTACGATGTAGTTGGAATACCAAAGAGAAACGCCTACGATCACCGCAGCAACGATCAGCAATACTGCCTTCCAACGTTGCTTCCGAGAGTATAGATTCATTCGATTAAGCTCAAGAACTGAGTAGAACTATCCGATAGGCGACATTTTGATCCAAAATTAAAAATCTTTCTCAGAGGTCATCATCATCTTCCAAACCTTCATAATCGTCCTTCTTTCTTTTACCCTTCTTTTTCTTTGTTTGGGTTGAGTCAGGTAAAGTATCACCAGGTCCGAATTCTACTTCCATTATGAAGGGCTCAGGTTCGTCTACCTGATTTTGTGGAAGGGTTGCAGTTGTATCCGATTTGAATAAGCCAAATTCCTCTTTTAGGATACCCTTAAAGTTTCGTTTCTCTTCCTCAAATTTTTCTTTTCGACTTTGACGTGCTGACGCTTTGTCCTTGCTAAAAACAGGATTTTCCAAACTTCCTGAAGCTCTTATAAAGATTTTAAAACCGGTTCCATCATCAACGATGTAACCGAATTCACTTTCTTTCTCTCTTCCCGTTTGTAATAACTCGCTTAATCGAAAACTCATTGAGTAATCAATTGAGTTGTCAAAGCCGTGAACTCCTGATGCGGTCAAGGTTAAAATAGAAGATGAAATCTCCATCTCGGGAATCGTAACGTTTTGATTTTCAATGGTCAAGTTGTTCCGGAAAGTATCAAACTCAATATTCTTTAATTTGGATTTCAACTCTTCTGTCTTGATGAATGTGTTCCAGAGAGGTTCCGATCTTATATAATCCGCCACCTCAACCAGTGATTGAACATTTTGCAGTTTTCCGTCGACAATTGTCAAATTTACATTTGAACCTATGCTCTCTTTATTGATGTTAAGAAAGCTGTCCATCACACACCCAAAGGTTATGTCGGCATTTATTTGACCATCCAGGTTTTTTGAGGTAACCACCTGTTGGCCAAAATTGTCAAAGCCTTCAAATAGTTTGTCAACTTCAACAGACTGTATCAGCGCGGTTGAGGCTACTTCAAATCCCCCTTCGATTTCTCTCAGCTTCAATTTGCCCCGAATACTTCCTTCTCCGAATCCCATCGAGACAGGGTTCAGACTAAATAGTCCATTCGAATAGGTGGCTATCCCGGTAATTTGAGAAGACTTGAAGGATTTATATGTGATTTCTCCGATTTCCACCCCTAGTTTAAATCCTACCTTTTCAGGAAAACTCAAGCTCGGTGGAGACTCAGCGTCACTAGAAGAAGAAAGAACTTCTTCTAATTTTAAGACGGGCATTTTCAGATCTGCGGTAACGTAAATGCTTTCTCCTTCTCCTGTTAAAAAGGGAAGAGCATTATCAATTTTACCTTCTAAGACAAACGAATTACTTCCTAACTTACCTGAAAGCCTGTTGGCCACAACTGCATTTTCGGCAATCTCAAGAAGTCCTTCGACATCGGTAAATGACTGGTTGTGATCTCTGATTTTAAGAATCCCATTTTTTAATTCTATGTCGCCCTTGAAGTTGATTCCTTTGAGCAAAGTGACGTTATCCACCTTATTGGAGCGGATATCTCCCGATAATACCCCATCAAAGTTTACTTCTCCTTCCATTTTCTCGGCGAATTGGATATTCAGGAAGTCTTTTAATTCATCGAGTTCCAATTTCCCTTGAAGGTCTAGGTCAAAACGTGGTCTGGTAAACGAGTGGATCGCTCCCTTTACCGAAAATTTTCCCGGACCAATTTGTCCATCGAGTCTCTTAATATCAAGATTGCTCTTCGAGTCATTGAGGGCATAACTTCCTGAATAGCCATTCAGGATCAGCTCGGCTGAAGTTCCAGTTCGATTGAGCTTTCCTCTGAAATTATCAATATCAACCAACACGCTGAAACCGTTTTTAGAACCGAGGTCAATATTGAGCCCTGTTTTTCCTTCTACTTCGTAGTTCTTCAAGGATTCCCTGCTTTCCAGCGGAATAAGATTCATGCATTTTTCTGCATTAACCTTATCACCTATTAAACTCGCTTTCCAAAAAGAGATCTCTTCATTGGAATAAAGACCGTTCAGAGAGAAGGATTCATTTTCAATTTCGATCTGGTTTGATTGGAACGTATAGACCTCATTTTCCGAGCCGAAAGCAAAGAGGATTCCTCCTGAGATTTCCGTATTTGTGTACAGTTCTTTTTGGTCTACAACAAGGGAAAGGAGAGTTAGATCCAAATCTGAATTCAATTCGACCTCCTCCGCAGAGAAGTCCCCATTGATATCCGCTTTTTCTATTGTAACGGAAAGACTTAAATCGTTTCTGTGAGTCAATTGATAGGTAAAGTCTTTTAACTCGATATTCGATAGGTTCACCTGTGATTCGCTTGAATCTGTTGATGTTTTCCAGAAAACATAATTTTTTGAGTCGTCTTCCAAAGTTTTCATCCTGAAGAATCCGCCGTTGAATTCCGCTTCAGAGACAAAATAGTCTCCGCTGAAAAAATCGAGTAGTCCAATTTGCAGATAAAGATCTTCGACGAATAACAAGGTATCAGGTGAATCGACATTCACTTCCGGGACTACAACCTTGCTGAAGCGCAGAGATGCATATGGGAACTTCTGGACCAAACTTAGGTTGATATCCTCTACATCAACAGGGACGGCCAAGTGTTTATTAACCTCATAAACCAGGGCATCCCTTACTTCCGGCTCGTACTTTTTTGCAAGAACATAGGCGGCGACAAGTAAACCCGATAGAATCAGAATTACGGCGAAGAGATATTTGATGATTCGATTCAGAATTCCTGAATTAGCATTTCATCGAAAACGCCGATTTTCATCTGATTATTTCAGCATTTTCAGATAGTTGATCTCTTGGGGATTTAGATGCCTCCATCTTCCACGCGGTAGGTCTTTCTTAGTTAGCCCCGCGAAAACAACCCGATCTAGTTTTATGACCTTGTAACCAAGACTCTCAAAAAGTCTTCGGACAATTCGATTCTTCCCACTGTGAATCTCAATTCCTACCTGTCTCTTGTCCGTTCCATCGCCCACGTATGATACAACATCGGCCGCCATCGTGCCATCTTCAAGTTCTACTCCTTCTATCAGTGCCTGCAAATGTTCTTGTTTGACTTTTTTGTCAGTATGCACATGGTAGAGTTTCTTGACGTTGTGTTTTGGATGGGTGAGTTTCTTGGCGAGATCACCGTCATTGGTGAACATTAAGAGCCCGGTTGTATTGCGGTCTAATCTTCCCACGGGAAAAACACGATAGTTGCCAATACCACGGATCAATCTCATTACGGTATTGCGTCCTTGCGGATCCTTGGTAGTCGTTATATAATCCTTGGGTTTATTAAGCAAAACGTAGACGGGTTTTTCCGGAGAGACTCTTTCTCCTGCATAACGCACATCATCCCCGAGTTGCACCTTAAATCCCATCTCCGTGATGGTTTTACCATTTACTTCTACCAGGCCTGACTTGATGAATTCGTCGGCGTCGCGTCTGGAGCAAATTCCCGAATTGGCCAAGTACTTGTTCAACCGTATTCTTTCGTCCACCGAACCTTTTTCAGTGGGAAGAACTTCGCTCCCTTTTTTCCCTTTGAATTTTCTTGGGGAAAAAGGCTTTTTCGAAAACTTCGATTGAAAAGTTGGGGTTTCGGCTGATCGCTCAAATTTCTTTTTACCGTGCCGTTTGTCGTATTCTTCTCTGCTCGTAGCAGGATTCTTTCCCTTCACCCTTCGTTTACCACTTTCTTTTGGGTCTGATTTCCTCGAGCCGTATTTCTTCTTGTCGTTCATGATTCTGTTAGAGACTACAAAGTTGGGTAAAAAGCTTCTTCGATGTGTTCGATTTTTGGATTACCTCCATTTAATACAATTGCAATAACATCGAACCTTGCTTCTTTTTCTGTTTCGTGTCGTCTCAAGTATTCATTTGCGGCATCAATAATGTTCTTTTGCTTGCTTCGATTAATGTATTCTTCTAATCTATCCTCAAATTCTTGCTCTCTTGTTTTAACCTCTATGAAAATTATAAATCCCTCATTTTCAGCAATTATATCGAGTTCCTTTTTCCCGAATCGCCAATTTCTTTCAAGAATTTTGTAACCCAGCCCCACCATATGCGTAGAAGCCAGAGATTCGCCCAGTTTGCCGATTGAATTGGTCGATTTAGACATACTAACAAAAACTTGAGAACTTAACTGGTTCCTTTAAACTGTTCGTTATGAAATTATTTACTCAAAAAATTGCAGCTGTTTTGCTGGGGGTATTGTTGGGAATCGCAGGCTTTGCCTCCGGTCCTTTCCAGGGTACGATCAAATTTACCAAAACGATTGGTCCTGTAACTGCTAACTATGTTTATTACGTTAAAGGCGACTTAGTTCGTGTTGAAGAGCTAGGTGAAAACGGCGAAATTCAGGGAATTATGATCGTTGACACCAAAGCTAATACGGTGAAGGCGTTGAGCCCTGAGCGTAAAATGTTCATTGATGTTCCGAATAAGCGACCTGCTCGTGAGACAGAAGTTTATGTACAGAAAACAAACAAAACTCAAGAAATCAATGGGTACAAATGTACTCAGGTGAAAGTAACGGGTAAAGAAGATGGTCGTGAAGTTACTTTTTGGGTAGCTGATGACGATTTCGATTTCTTGGTTCCGATGTTGGAGACTTTGAATCGAAAAGATAAACTTGCCGTGTATTTTATGAACGTTCCTGAAATTGAAGGTATGTTCCCAATGGTGGGTATCGAAAAGAAGACTGACGGAGTTGAGCTTACTAAGCTTCAAGTAAATGAAGTTGAAAGAGCTGACTTGGATAACTCACTTTTCGAAATTCCTGCTGATTACACGAAATTCGAAAGAGAATAATACGTCAAACGTATTCTACGATACAAGGCTGATCGTCTCGCACGGTCAGCCTTATTTTTTTTCCGTGAATCCACGCACGATTGTCGTCTTGATGTCCACTTGGAAAACCAAAACTTACGGGAAAATCGTACTTCGAAGCTTTCTCAAGTATGATCTTTTCTGCCGTTTTACCGAAAGGAATGGTATTGTCATTCATATCCGTCATTCCCCCGACGATTAATCCGGCTAAATCTTTTAGCATACCTGCACGGTCAAGAGCAGTCATCATCCGGTCGATGTGGTAGAGGTATTCGTCAAGATCTTCTAAAAACAGAACACAACCTTTGGTTTTAATCTGAGCCGAAGACCCCAAAAGGCTGTAGAGGACGCTTAAATTTCCTCCGATTAAGTTCCCGCTTGCCTCTCCAGCTCTATTCATTGAGCGCCCCTCAAACTCATATGACACGGTCTTTCCTGAAAGCAAATGGAACAAACTGTCAAGGGCAGCTTTTGTATTAGCGGAGTAGTTTACCGGCATAGTGCCGTGTATGCTTTCAATTTCTGCCATCTCCCAAAGATGGCTCATCAACGCGGTTAAGTCGCTGTATCCCACAATCCATTTAGGATTGGCCTTCAGAGCAGTTAGATCTGCACCTTCCAGTAACCTGGCCGTTCCATATCCCCCTCTGGCGGCAAAAACTGCTTTTACATCTGGATTTCTAATCGCTGCATTCAGGTCAGACAGGCGTTCTTCGTCGCTACCAGCGAATTGGTTAGACTCCTTGAATAGATTTGCTCCCAAACTCACGGAGAAACCTCGTCGTTCAATTTCAGAGACGGCATTTTTAATGAAATCAGCTTCTACCTTTCTGGCGGTTGAAACAATCCTGATCTCATCATTTTGCTGAAGGAAGGGAGGCGTGTGCGGCATGTTTAAGTAATTATCTTTGCGCTTCACAAATCAAGCATTTTCCCATTGAATAACCCAAAACGTTACACAGTTACTGCCGCTCTGCCATACGCAAATGGTCCGTTACACATCGGGCATATTGCTGGCGTTTATGTGCCCGCTGACATTTATGTGCGCTTTCTGCGAATGTCTGGAAGAGATGTAGTTTTTGTTTGTGGAAGCGATGAACACGGAGCAGCCATCACGCTTAAAGCGAAAAAAGAAGGGAAAACTCCTCAGCAAATCGTGAATGAATTTCACGGGATCAATAAGGATGCTTTCAGCAGGTTTGGGATTGATTTTGATATATATCACCGAACTTCTGATCCACTTCATCATAAAACCGCGCAAGACTTTTTTCTCAAGTTAAATGAGAAAGATTCCTTCTCGGAAAAGACCACTGAGCAGTATTACGATGCAGAGGCTGATCAATTTCTGGCTGATCGATATATCACCGGAACTTGTCCAAAATGTGGTTACGAAAATGCTTACGGTGATCAATGTGAAAACTGTGGTTCGACATTGAACCCGAGAGATTTGATTCAGCCGAAATCGACCCTTAGTGGTTCACAACCGGTTTTGAAGAAAACTTCACATTGGTTTCTTCCAATGGAAAACCACGAAGGTTGGCTAAAAGCTTGGATTGAGAAAGGAACTTTAAGAGGAGAGCCCCATCACAATCCTGCCGAGTGGAAAAAACAAGTGATTGGTCAGTGCAAATCATGGATTGACGGCGGACTTCAGCCCAGAGCGATGACCAGAGATCTCGACTGGGGGGTGAAAGTGCCTCTTGAAAATGCCGAAGGAAAAGTCCTTTACGTCTGGCTCGACGCCCCAATCGGATATATTTCCGCGACCAAAGCCTGGGCAGAAGAAAAAGGAAAAGACTGGAAGCCCTATTGGCAGGATAAAGAAACCAAGTTGGTACACTTTTTAGCCAAGGATAATATCGTTTTCCACTGTATCATATTCCCAATATTGTTATGGGAACATGGTGATTTCATACTTCCCGATAACGTACCTGCCAACGAGTTCTTGAATCTTGAGGGTAAGAAAATTTCTACTTCACGTGATTGGGCTGTATGGCTTCATGAGTACCTTGAAGACTTTTCTGGTAAAGAAGATGAGCTTCGCTATGTGCTAAATGCGATTGCTCCCGAGTTTCGGGATAGCGAGTTCACATGGGAAGACTACCGCACCCGGATCAATAACGAGCTGGTGGCCATATTCGGAAATTTCGTCAATCGTACGTTGGTTCTAACCCACAAGTATTACGGTGGTACGGTTCCAACCATAAAGAACAGAACGATTGATACGAGTCAAGTTGACGAGGCTATCGAGACTGCACCCGATAAAATCGCTGCGGCAATTGAGGCTTATCGCATGAGAGATGCTCAAAATGAAATGATGAACCTCGCTCGTGCCGGGAATAAGTTCCTCACCGAAACAGAACCGTGGAAATTGAACAAAACCAATCCTGACCAGGCAGCCGAAGTCATTGAAAAGTGTCTGCAATTAGCGGCGAATTTGGCGGTGGTATGTGCTCCATTCCTGCCGAATACTTCAAAAAAAATGGCTGATATGCTGAAAATAGATTTGGGTAACTGGTCTTCAGCAGGAAACTCAAATGCCATTGAAGCCGGACACGAAATAGGCCAGACTGAGCTACTGTTCAAAAAGATTGAGAATGAAGAGATCCAGGCTCAGCTCGATAAACTCAAAAAGGAAGAAGAACCAAAATCCAATCTGATGCCTCAAAAACCAAATGTTGCTTTTGACGATTTTGTTAAGATGGATATCCGCACCGCCACCATTCTGGAGGCTGAACGAATTCCCAAGACCGATAAGCTTTTGAAAATATCTCTGGATACGGGAATCGATAAGCGTACCGTGGTTTCAGGTATCGCCGAATTCTTTAAACCCGAAGAATTGGCCGGAAGGAAAGTGAGCGTTTTGGTAAATCTTGAACCACGGAAAATCCGAGGGGTAGAATCTCAAGGAATGATCCTTATGGCCGAAGATGAAGAGGGTAAATTAACCTTTGTTAGCCCGGCTGATGGTTGGCCTGATGGAAGTGTGGTGAGATAAAGTAGCCCCGGCAAGAATCGAACTTGCATCAAAAGTTTAGGAAACTTCTATTCTATCCATTGAACTACGGGGCCAAGAAATCGAGAACGAGTATTCTCTTTGGGGCTTCAAAAGTAAGAAAATGAGGGGTTAGTTACCTAGATAAAGAAGCTTGCTACCCAAAGCAAATACTCCAGAAAAAATAACACCCAAAAGCTCATGTAGAATCGTTTCATTGCTTGTTTATTGGATGGATTCGTTCTGGAGGCAAAACCTAAAAAGGTCCCTCCCAGCAAACCATGTCCAAATATGATCAAGCCCGATTTTGCCAGCTCAAATTCAAACAACAAAGGAGCAAAAGCAGCTAAGGTGTAGGCCGAACCAATCAACCATACCCCTGCGGCGAATGTTTTTTTAGCTCCTTTCAAGACGGCCAGGCTGCCGATATTATCTGCGGCGTCTCCCTCCATATCGGGGATGTCTTTAAACCAAGCAATTCCCGCACTAAATAGAACTACAAAAAATGTTAGTGTCCATATTTCAGGAGGAAATTCAAGGGAATCAGAGAAGAAGGCGTAAAATCCAAGATTGACCAATATTCCTCTTACAAGGATTATCGCGGTAGCGGCCAACTGGTGGTAGCGCTTTAAATAGATTCTTTTCCAAGAATAGATAAATCCTAAAAAGGAAATAACTCCAATCAATCCGAATAACTCAAAAGAGGTTAGTATCGAAATGACTATTGACAAAATCAGTGAAGAGAACACGATAATTCTTCCCGTTTTGACGCTCATTTCGCCCGAAGCCAAAGGGAGATAGGGTTTATTAACCTTATCTAATTCGATATCAACAAGTTGATTATAGCCTGTGATGAATATATTACAGAACAGAGCTGCCAGAAGCGCAAAGTAAAAAGTCACGGAGAATTCGAAAGACCTTACCGAAAGCAAATAAAGTGCAGTAACACTGATGAAAGAACCAATGATTGTATGCGGACGAGTGAATTTCCAAAAGGTTTTCATTCGACCAGGAGATATCGGAGTTTTGCTAATCTTCCTTTCAACTCGCCAAGCTCAACTTGGTTCCCTCGATCTTCCATTTCTTTTTTGATGAGGTCAAAGCTATCATACCTAATGGACTTTGTTATTGAAGCCATGCCGTCCCACCACACTGATAGCAGACCAACGGGTAATAGATAGGTGTATAGAATCCACCAAAATGAAAAGGGTCTCATAAAAGGTGCAAGAACAAGAGGTCCCAGCAGTGTTGAGAAGAAAACTTTAATGAAAACAATGAGGCTGGGTTGCAATGGTTCTACTGCCAGAAACTTACCTCCCGTGTTTTTTGCCTTGACGGTAATCAGTAGACGTTCGCCATGATTGAAGTGATGAAAAGCATTAAAGATGGTGTATAAATCTGCTTTTGGAAACGGATCTTTCAGAACATCAAGTTTTTCGATTGACCATGGGTTGGATTTCAATCTCAGTGGGTACTTGTCTGTGAGGTTTAAAACGGTCCCGTTCGACTCAAGGGCAGATACGGTTCGCCTTGTTGTCTCTCCTGATCCGCTTGCCAAATCAACTATAACGGCAGGTCTCGGATTTATTCTCGTAAGTAAGCCCTCAATGGGTTGATATAGGCCTGTTGTTCTATCAAGCGTGGATAAAAACACCGTTTGGTATTCCCTTAAAATCCCGGGGAACCAATCCTGATCTTCTAATTCGGGAAGTCGCCAATTCTTTGCTTTATTTTTGGATTCGATCAAAATTCTTCTTTTGGAGCTAGTCCTGGCGATTGCGGTAGTAGTGTTTATTTTTTTAGCTGAAGTTCTTCGTCGAAGATCAGTAATTCATCCTGTATTCGCTCGAAAGATACTTCACGTCGGAGCAATCTCGGCCTCTGCTATTTCTGTATTCTATTTTGATGTCTCATTGTTGCTCGTCATTATTGGTGCAGCGATTCCATTTTTAGCTCTAGCGGTTTGGAAGGGATTTTTTATCGAGGCTGAAACCGGAAGGCGGAGTTTCGGGATAATCTATTTTGCCATTGCCTTTTTTATTTTGGTGTACTTTTTTGGAGATGAGAAACCATATTTGGTTTACTATCCTTTAGCCATACTTGCTTGGGGCGATGGTCTTGCCACAATTGTGGGTTTTTCCGTTGGCAAGAATATTTACAGTTTCTCATCCGAGAAGAAAACCGTTGAGGGGAGTCTGGCTTTCTTCATGGCAACGTTGCTAATTCTAGCTTTTTCTTCCGTTCTCATTCCCGAGCTTCATGGATACCCTGTTTCCCTTTTGGAGGCTGTTTTTATTTCGTTGTTTCTCACGCTTCTCGAAGCAGTTTCTGCAAAAGGACTCGACAATATTTGGGTACCGTCAGCATCAGTCTATTGGCTCATGATAGAATTCGAGATATCATCCCTCTTGTGGTTGGGTGCTTTAGCTCCCTTCGCTTATTTGACATTCAAACGAAAATGGTTAACAGGTGATGGAGCCCTGGGGTCGTTTTTAATGGGGTGGATTCTTCTTATTGGTCCTGAGCCTAGGTACTTTATTTTTCCCTTGGTTTTTTTTCTCATCGGTAGCTTATTGTCCAAGCTACCGGGTAGCAAGATTAAAAATGATCCGAGGGACCTTATGCAGGTATTCGCAAACGGAGGAATACCAGTGATTTTCTTGATGCTTTATTTGATCATTGGCAGCCCTGCCTTTCTTTTTGGTTTTGTCTCCGGATTTGCCTTTGCACTAAGCGACACCACTTCTTCGGAGATTGGAATTCGATATGGCAAAAGGCACATTTACATATTCAGCAATACCAAAGTTGAAATTGGAGAAAGTGGCGCTGTAACGCTGCAAGGAACCCTGGCAGGTTTGATTGCCTCCTTTGGATTAGCATCCATTTCTCTCATGCCTTTCATTGGAATGGAAGTTCAGCATTTTATTCTCATTGGTTCAATAGGCTTCCTTGGAAATGTAACAGACAGTCTCATTGGGAAACACGCTCAGGTCAAGTATTTGCAATCGAACGGCAACTTTTCTGATAGTAAGATTCCCGAGAGAATCACTAAACACATCGGTTTCTCCAGGGTGAATAATGATATCACCAATTTGATCACTTCAGCCATTTCTACCTTCCTTGGATGGGGTCTCTTCTTCCTTTTATGACCTTGGATTCCCATTTCCCTTTCACACAGGAATATGTGAAAAAAACGAAAAGGGGGAAACTTTCCGCATAGCAGGTTACGTATATTAGAGAAGTTTACATTCAAACTCCCCTTAATGACCGTAAACTCCCATTTATCGGAGGTACTGACTTTTTGTTTTGTATTCCTTCTGAGTTGCGCTTTGCAAGCTCAGGATTGTAACTCCCCCGAGACTCTTTGTCCTTTAGCAGACTTTCCCAACTACACTTACGAGGATGGAGCTCCTTCTGATGTAGGTCCCGGATTTTGCTTTGGTGATGCTCCCAATGCAGTATTCTATTCTTTTCAGACTCAGGATACGGATGCCTTTCCATTTATTGACTACACCGATAGCACGGCCACCTTGGTTTATCAAGTAGATTCTTGTTTGGCGGATACCTCATTGGGAATTGCAGTATTTCAGGCTTCTGATTTGTGTGATGGATCAACTTTCACTGACTTGGTTTTATGCGAAACAGATACCCAGGGATCAGGGCAGTTCAATCTTGCGTCGTTGCAGCCTTCAACTACCTATTTTGTAATGATTACGGGATTGACTACATCTGGTCCTGACCCTTCTCAATGTAGTTTTAGCGTCGGAGTTTCAGGTCCCGCTCTTGAATACGATTTGGATGTTGACGCATTTCCTGAAGTCAATCCGGGAAGAGCTGACATTTTTGCGGGTGAAACGGTTACCCTCACAGCAGAAGGTGGATTGGGCACCATTCAGTGGTCAGGCCCTCAATTGAATAGTTTGACGGGACCTGAGGTTACGGCAGATCCCGAAGGAGTGGACATAACCGTGACGTATACCGCCACAGTCGAAGTTGACGGGTGCATATTTACCGGTCAGGTCTCCTTTGTACTTCTTCCACCAATCATTCCATACAATACCTTCACTCCTAATGGCGATGGGTTCAATGACACTTGGGAAATACAGAATATTGATGAGTGGCCCAATGCTCAAATATTTGTTTACTCGCGCTGGGGAAATAGAGTTTTTCAATCGACAAACTACGAGAACGATTGGGGAGGTGATGATCTGCCTGCCGCCACTTACTACTACGTGATTGAATTAAATCCAGTTGACTTTAATGCTGAACCCATTACCGGTTCGGTAACGATACTTAGATAATGAAACGAATACTCACGGCAGCGATTTTCCTGGTATTCTGCTTTAGCCAAGGCTTCGGGCAACAAAATGCGCAGTTCACGAATTTCCTTTTCAATTCTTTTGCGCTAAATCCTGCGCAAGCAGGACTCAAGAAATGCCTGGATGCAAGAGTCGGCTACAGAACCCAATGGGTAGGATTTGAGAACAATCCAAAAACCATTTTTCTTTCGGCACATCAACGAATAGACGCAATTAGTAATGAGAAAGGTGTCATTCATGGCGCTGGACTGATTGTAGAAGGAGACAACACGGGATTCACCAGCAGAACGGCATTCCATGCTACTTATGCGATCCATTTACCGTTATCCAGAAAAACGCGTTTATCATTTGGAGTATCTCTTGGTGCCATGCAATACCGGTTCGACGCTTCGCAGGTTTTTGTTTCCAATCCGGCCGACCCGATTCTTCAATCGTCGGATACAGAGCTTGTATTTCCTGATATAAAGGCAGGGATTTGGCTATACAGTAAGTATTGGTTCGTTGGATTTAGTGGATCTCACTTAACTAATCCGACACTCGATGATATCGGCACAGACGTGAATATGCAACCGAATTTTAACCTTATGGCGGGACGCATATATAAGTCTGGCGAACGTATGAGTTACATCCCCGCATTTCAATTCAAATTTACGGGTAACTCAACACCCTCTTTAGACGTAAACTTCTGGGCTGATTACATGAATACCGTGGCCCTTGGAGTTGCATTTCGATCAGAAGATGCCGTGGCGGGAATGTTGAAGTTTAGCTTTTTGGACTACTTCACCGTTGCCTATGCTTACGACATCAACTACTCAAAAATGAGATTGGGATCCTCTAATGGACACGAGATAATATTGGGAATCAGCGCTTGCCCACGAAATCAAAAAGTGGGTTTTGTGCCCTGCAACGCATATGATTAAGGACGGAAAATGAAACCATTAAAAACCTTCATCCGAGTTTTGCTCATCAATATTGGAGTGATTCTGACGCTATCAGGATCCGCCCAAGTATTGGTATGGAACGCCGGCTCGGGTAACTGGGACGATCTCTCTAATTGGGTCACCCAGGACGGAATGCCTGCTTCTGATATTCCGGGATCAAATACTCACGTTATTCTTCCCGCCAGCGGTTCGGCAACCATCACCCTGAATAGATCTTTAACCGTGAGTTCTTTTACGTCATTTGGCGGAGGTGATTATCATATCATCTCTAAGAACCAGGCCGAGCTAAGTGTAAAAGGAGGATTCTTCGTTGATGACTATTCTGAAATAGATGAATCCATTAGCATCTTACTTTTAGGTGAAGATGTGAACCTTCCAACTACTCAATTTCCACGATCATTGGAGGATCAGGTTGAGGATGTTTCAGGAAATTATGAAAGAGTCAATCTAACAGGATCTGATCGCGGATCTTGTCCGTTTTTTGATCTAACTGCAGATCCCACGTCACCAACCTGTAATGGGTTTAATGATGGGATTGCTTCCGTATTGGAGCCGACGACAGGAGTAGGTCCCTACACTTATCAATGGGTAGGAGGTCCTAGCACTCGAGAGTGGGAGAATGTAGGAGCAGGAACCTACACGATTATTGTACTGGATTTAGGCCAAGGAGGAGTTCCTTGTAACACGGATGTTTTTGTAAATGAACCGGGTCCTCTTTCCTTGTTTGCTTTAAATGGAGTTGCTCCGACATGTTCAGATAACTGCGACGGCCAGGCTACTCCAATTGTTATTGGTGGAAATGGCGGATATACACTCACTTGGTCGAGTGGTGAAACCGGATTTACACCAACCGCTCTTTGTGCGACATTCACATTGAATGTAGTCGACTCTGAAGGATGTACTTCCGACACTACGGTGACTTTTCCGGATGTACCAGATCCCATCCTGATTGATGCAGTTGTTACCAATATCACGTGCTTTGCCGCCGATGATGGTATCATCGAGATTACCGCAACTGGTGGAACGGGGACATTAGACTACAGTTGGACAGGGCCGAATAGCTTCACCTCGACAAATGCGGATATTTCTTCTTTAGAACCCGGCGACTACATCCTCGAAGTGACGGATGACAATGGATGTGTGGAAACGGAAACGTATTCAATCACAGAAAATCCTGAACTAATTGCCACCACT
This sequence comes from uncultured Cryomorphaceae bacterium, assembly GCA_964635965.1. Lineage (GTDB taxonomy): Bacteria > Bacteroidota > Bacteroidia > Flavobacteriales_D > Cryomorphaceae > JAKVAV01. Next base: position 17,000 of record CAZWQX010000001.1, on the reverse strand, counting down.
ATTCCCACCGATAACCTTTGTGCAAATGATGCCACAGGTGAGATAGATTTGACCATTACCGGTGGATTACCACCATATGATATTGTTTGGACAGGTCCCGGAGGGTTTAATTCAACCGATGAGGATCTAACAAATTTAATTGCAGGAACCTATGAATTGACACTGACGGATGCCGCTAATTGTGTGCTTGTAGTTCAAGAAACGGTAAATCAGCCTGCTGAACTTACTGTGAGCACTACACCTGTTGATCTGCTTTGTTTCGAAGACAATACAGGAGAAATCGCTGCTTCGGGCAATGGAGGAACACCTCCTTATGATTATTCTTGGAGTGGTCCGAACGCTTTCACGGCGACAGGCCCCTCCATTACGAGCCTTGAAGCCGGATTATATACGCTTACACTCACGGATGCAAATAACTGTGAGTTGATTGAGAATGTTGAAATTTTTCAACCTGATGAATTACTTGGTTCAATCACAGAAACTCCTATTTCTTGTCAGGGATCGAATGATGGTGCGCTAACTCTTTCCGTTACAGGAGGATCGTTGCCGTACTTGTTCGACTGGACCGGCCCCGGAGGTTTTGTTTCGACCGATCAAAACATCTCCAATCTCTTTGTAGGGACGTATTCAGTTACGATCACTGATGATAATAATTGTCAAGAGACATTAGTCTACGACTTGACCGAACCAATAGCTATTGTGCTCACTGGTGACGTTACAGATCCCGACTGTGATACAGGTACTGGGTCAATTGATTTGACCGTAAGTAATGGAACAAGTCCATTCAACTATAATTGGACCGGCCCCGGAGGTTTTACTTCTTCAGACGAAGACATTTCCAATCTGGTAGCAGGAACGTATGATGTTCAAGTCGAAGATGCTAATGGATGTTTGGCAAATGGCTCATTTGATATAAATGCTCCTTCAGGGTTGAATGCAACCTTTGATGTTCAGAATATTTCCTGCTTCGGTGGTACGGATGGCGCAATTGAAACAACTGCTTCAGGCGGAACTCCTCCCTATGGATACATTTGGTTAGGTCCGAATGCCTTCAATTCGTTGAGTCCAAATATTTCAAATCTGGAAGCCGGAAGTTACTCTCTTCAGCTCACCGATGATAATGGATGCACCGCATTCTTTGCCGTTGATATTACCGAGCCAACAGACGTCACTGTTGCAAATTCTATAACTGACGTTTCTTGTTTCGGTGGAGACGATGGGGCAATCTCAATTACTGTAACCGGGGCTACACCTCCATATAGTTTTGCATGGTCAGGCCCTGCAGCATTTAATTCTATCGATCAAAACATTTCAAGTCTGATCGCAGGAGATTATGATCTGGAGATTACCGATGACAATGGGTGCGTTTTTAATCGAACGTTTACCGTACAAGAACCGGGTGCAATCAACATTGATGGCGCAGTAACTGATGTGACTTGTGCAGGTGAATCAACGGGTTCAATTGACATTACCATTTCGGGAGGTAATCCCGGGTTCTTGTTCAGTTGGATTGGTCCAAATGGATTCACCTTTTCGGGTGAAGACCCTTCCAATCTCGAGGCAGGAACTTACGATGTTGAGGTTACCGATGTATTGGGCTGTTCGTCAACGGCATCATTTGATGTTGTAGAACTTTTCTCATTAACCGTTGGATTGAACCCTGCTGATATTTCTTGTTTTGGGTTCGGTGACGGTTCAATTGATGCTGTTCCTCAAGGTGGTTCGGCTCTGTATGACTTTGCATGGACCGGCCCGGGAGGATTCACTTCCTCTGATCAGAATTTAGTCGGTCTTGAGGCAGGCATTTACGACTTGACCTTGACTGACGCTAACGGTTGTGTTGCTACTGCTCAAGCAACTGTTGGTGAGCCTTCGGAAATTGTTTTGTCATTGACACCGGTTCAAATCACATGCTTCGGATTCGATAATGGAGAAATATCGGCTTCCGCTACCGGTGGTTCAGGGACATTGGATTTTGATTGGACGGGTCCTGATGCCTTTACTTCCAGCAGTCAGGTTATAACAGATTTGGCTCCCGGGGATTACACTTTGGTGGTAACCGATGGTTCAGGTTGTTCAGAAACAACTGTGATTACCATCGTTGAACCTACCGAAATAGTAATTGACTTTACCGGGGTAAATCCTGATTGTTTAGTCGATAATGGTCAAATTACCACCGTTGTTACAGGGGGCACAGTAGCGGTTGATTATACGTATAACTGGACTGACGAACTTGGAAATCCCATTGGTTCAACCGACAATTTGAGTGATCTCGGAGAGGGGATTTTTACGCTTACCGTAACCGATGACAATGGGTGTCAGGTTAGTGACGATGTCGAACTGGAAAGAATAACTTTTGATGTTTCGTTTGTAGCGGTTCCTACTTCCTGTCCTTCAGGTGATGATGGTTCAATTGATCTGGAACTCACTTCTGGAACTCCACCCTTTGATATAAATTGGACAGGACCAAGTGGTTTTGTTTCAACTGATGAAGACATCTTTGATTTGGAGCCGGGCGATTATCAAGTGAGCATTGAAGATGCCTCAGGATGTATTGCTGATTTGACTATCTCGGTAGGACAACCAAACCAAATTTCTTTCAACCCTCAATTAACTCTGGAATCTTGCCTGGGAATAGGCGATGGTCAAATTGCGTTAAATCCGCAAGGAGGAACTGCTCCTTACACTTTTAATTGGTCATCACCTTCAGGTTTTTCCTCAAGTCAACAAATTATCGGAGGTCTGGCTCCGGACGCATACACTATTCAAATTATTGATAACAATGGATGTGTTGCTGATTCGACCATAAATCTAGAATCTGCTACGGCAATATCGGCTGACTTCACAACTCAAAATATTGACTGTTTTGGCGCGAATACGGGAGAGATTTCTGTAGTCCTTTCAGGTGGATCAGCTCCTTATTCTTCAAGTTGGACTGGTCCTGATGGCTTTGCTGATACCGGTGAATCAATCACTTCCCTTACCGCAGGAGAATACATTATTTCGGTTACTGATAACAACAATTGTCCTTTTACGGATACTCTTGCCTTAAGCGAGAATACAGAGATCATTCCATCTGCCGTAGTTGAAAATCCTAATTGCCTTCAATCAAATGGACTTGCAATAGGGTCTGCTACCGGTGGAACTCCACCTTATACCTTTGATTGGGAGGATACACTGGGAAATTTACTTGTATCCAATGATAGTTTGGAGAACGTTTCTTCGGGCACGTACATTCTGGTCGTTACGGACAACCTTGGTTGTGAAGTCACGGAAACGGTGGTCTTGTCAGATGTGGATGGAACAATTGATGAAATATTGACGAACCCATCGTGTTCAGGTTCATCTGATGGCGCAATTCAAATTGAAGTTATTGGTGGTTCCGCTCCATTCACATACCAATGGGTTCAGGGAACAACAGTTATTTCAGATCAGGAAGATCTTTCAGGTCTATCTGCCGGTGAATATATTGTCACTGCCACTGATGTGAATGGGTGCCTCTTCTCTGAAGCTTTTATTCTTGCAGATCCACTCCCAATTGCCGTGAATTCTTCGACTACACCTGTTTCGTGCGCAGGGTCCGACGGAACAATTCTGTTGGATGTTGAAAACGCTGCTAATCCAATTGACGTGACTTGGAATGGACCTTCGGGTGATCCGGGCACAGGAGTATTTATCGAGAATCTGGAAGCAGGAATCTATTCCTACGATATCGTTGACGCCAACGGATGTACGGCGATGGGAGCAGTACAGGTTATTATCGCCCCATCTGTGGATGTTTCGGAAACGATTATCGATCCTAGCTGTAATGGATCAAATGACGGTAGCATTCTAATTGAAGTAACTGGGGGCGTAGAGCCTATACTCACCGATTGGACAGGGCCTGATGGTTTCACTTCAATCGATGAGGATCTTTTTAATCTCCAGGCGGGGACGTATAATCTTGTCGTCACAGATGCATTGAATTGTAGTGCATCCTTTGAATACACAGTTACCGACCCTGACCCTATAGTTTCGGTACTGTTAATCGCACAGCCTGATTGCAATCAATCAAATGGTTCTATCGAAGCAGTGTTAGCGGGTGGAAGTGTCGTAGGAGATTACACCATTTCTTGGACCGATCAGGGAGGAACGGAGATTTCTACGAATTCCCTGTTGGATAATGTACCCGCAGGTATTTACACATTAACTGCTTCTGACGACAACGGTTGTAGCTTAATTGAAACGATCTCATTGAGCAATCCCGGTGGATCAATCCTCGAAACATTCTTTCCTGAGACATGCACAGGTGATATGAATGGGGTTATTGATCTTGAAATATCAGGAGTAGCTGAACCTTACACGGTTGATTGGACAGGACCCAATGGTTTTACATCAACCTCTGAGGATCTTTCGGGACTTTCAGGAGGACTCTACACCTACACGGTTACAGGAGACGATGGTTGTGTGTTTACCGGGATTATTGATTTGCCAAATCCACCCGCTCTGCTGGTAATGTCAGAGTTGTCGAACACCTGCTTCGGATTGAACGAAGGAGAAATTAGCATCTCAATTACGGGTGGAGAACTGCCTTATCTCATTGTTTGGGCAGGACCTGATGGTTTTGTTTCTGATCAGACAGAATTGACGAATTTAATTCCGGGGACTTACGATCTCATCGTAGAAGATGGAGTTGGCTGTGTTTTCCAAGATTCATTTGAGATCATTGAGAGCCCTGAACTAACCCTTTCTCTCACGGCTAGTGATGTTTCTTGCTTTGGGGAATCTGATGGAACTGTTGATTTGAGTATAACAGGTGGTGTTGATCCAATAACCATCTCGTGGATAGGAGATAATGGATTCACTTCAGATCTTCTAAACTTAACCGGATTGGATATAGGTCAATACAATGTTACTGTGACTGATGATTTTGGTTGTAGTGCCGATACACTGGTGATAATTGAACAACCTGATGAGCTATTGGTAATAGCAGAAATAACAGCTTCAGGATGTGCAAGTGATCCAAATTCAGGGGAGATATCCCTCTTCCCTGAGGGTGGAACTCCCGGGTATTTGGTTTCTTGGACAGGGCCGAATGGATTCACTTCTGACTTATTTGATATTACCGGGTTAGAATCGGGTATATACACTTATGTGGTTCAAGATCAGGGAGGCTGTGCTATTTCCGATCAAATTGAGATCGAGGAGGTAGATCCACTTTTATTGGATATCACAATTGTCGAACCTAACTGTTTTGGAGAGTCTACAGGAAGTATTCAACCCGAGTTGACGGGTGGACAAGGTGCAGTCACTTATTCTTGGATCGGACCTAATGATTTTACTTCAAATGAAGATACTTTATTAAATGTGCCCGCCGGGGACTACGAAGTTGTTGTTTCCGATGCCGCTGGTTGTGAGGTTACTTCAACTGTAACATTGACTGAGCCCGAAGAGTTGACCATCTTAGTTAACACGGCAGCCTCAACTTGTGATAATACAAATGACGGTTTTGCCGAGGCTATCGTGTCCGGTGGAACCGAGCCCTATCAGTATGCTTGGTTTAGCACCGAAGGAGTGGTATCTGATCAAGCCATAGCAGAAAATCTTGCACAGGGCTCGTATGCGCTTTTTGTCACTGATGATCAGGGTTGTGAAGGTAGTGCAGAAGCCGAGATTGAGGTCCTTTTTGATCTCGAGGTTTCAGCAGGTAACGATGTAACTGCTTGCCCTTCTGACTTACCTGTAACATTATCGGGATCAATCACCGGAGGGGATCAATTTTATTGGACCCAGGACGGGGACACGATCTCAAGCGGTTCTTCGGTGGCAATATCCGGAGACAGTGATGAGTCAATTTCGATAATCTTAATCGGTTCGAATGGAACTTGTTCCGAGACTGACACGGTACAGGTGGATATATTGAATAGTCCGGATGTGGATGCCGGAGAAGATCTTAAGGTTTTTGTAGAAGAGGTTTTTACCCTTGGAGGCAGCCCTACATCAATGGATGAGGTTACCTATCAATGGGCACCAAATCCCGGTGGGGTCTTTGACGATCAAGCAGCAAATCCTGAGGGTTTTTTAACGGGTAGCCAGCAGTTTACTGTTACTGTCACCGATGAAAATGGTTGTCAGGCTATTGATTCGGTCTTCGTGGAGGTGTTACCTGATTTGGAGATTACTTCCGGATTCACACCGAATGGTGATGGAGTCAATGACTTATGGATAATTGAAAACATTGAACTTTTCCCTGACTTGGTCGTACACGTTTACAATCGTTGGGGTGTGGAAGTGTTTGAATCTCAGGGATACAATTCAAACATTGCCTGGGATGGAACCTACAGTGGATCCGTATTGCCTTCAGGGACTTATTATTATACGCTGGAGTTGAACGATCCGAGATTTCCCGATCCTATTACCGGACCCTTAACGCTGCATAGATAATGAAACGAATAATCACATTATTGGTCTTTTGTGCACTCCTCTCATCTGCGGGGGCTCAACAGGTGCAGCAGTTTTCGCAGTACCGCTTTTCAGGTTATTCATTTAATCCTGCGTTCGCGGGAAGTGATGACTTGTTTAATGCTATTGCAACACATCGAACTCAATGGTCGGGCATTACCGATGCTCCTAGAACATATTTTTTAGGTCTTCATGCTCCAAATGCGTCAGGGAATATGGGATTTGGAGGAAATCTCTTTACCGATGTGGCTGGACCTACGAGAAGAACAGGTGTTCAAGGAACATACGCATATCACTTACAAGTGAATGCAAATTCAAAGCTTTCTTTCGGATTATCATTCGGAATGACGCAATTCTCCATTGATGGTACTCAGATAACTCTGAGAGATAATAATGATCAAGCTCTCCAGAATACCATGCAGTCAGAATTAAAGCCAGACGCGGCTTTCGGCGCACTTTGGTATGGAGAAAAGTTTCATGTTGGCCTCTCAGCTACGCAAATTTTGAATAACAAATTAGAGCTCTTTCAAGGTGATGGTGAAGGCCGTATGGCCATTCACTATTTCTTAACGGGAGCGTACCAGTTCGATATTGGAGAATCATTTGCGGTTGAGCCATTTGCACTGATAAAGTACGTCTCACCTCTCGAGCCCCAAGTCGACTTAAGTGTCAGAGCTATCTACGGAGGTAACCTTTGGTTGGGAGGGACGTATCGAACAAACGATGCGGCAGTTGTTTTTGCCGGATACGAAATTATGGATTACCTCACATTGGGCTACTCAATTGATTTTACAACGTCTGATATACGAAATTACTCCAACGGAACTCATGAAATTTACATCGGGGTCCGCTTCGGAAAAGAAAGAATGATAGAAACTGAACCATAACTTCCCCTCATGAAGACAAAATTTATACTTCTGATACTTTTTGTGGGTCTGATTACTTCCGAGTCAATCGGTCAATTGGATACCAAACACTGGATACCACCATTTTTTGCAAAAGTGGAGGATCAGTCAGGAACGGCAAATATTCGTAATCACTTCGTAAGTCTCTCAACACCCGCTGAGGAGACTATTCCCGTCGTGATACGCGATGGTTTTGGGCAACTGATAGACACGGTATTTATTTCGAAGGATTCTCCACAGGAATATACTTTTGGACCAACGGGAAACGCAACGGGTAACCCTGAGACATCGGTTTATCCATTAAATGTTGTGCCTCGTGATAGCCTGAATATGCCTATCAGGTCGCAAGGACTTTACTTTGAAAGTTTCCAGCCTTTCTTCGTTAACATACGACATAAAGCAGGCTCTCAAGGTTTCTCATTAACCTCAAAAGGTCAGGTTGGTACAGGAAATCAATTCTATACAGGCCACATATACACGACCTACAATGATGGAAATGGAGGGGACAATGAATGGAATAATAGCCGTAGATCTCACTTTGTGTCAGTAATGGCGACTGAGGATAACACTACTGTGACTTTTGATTTAATCAAAGACCCTATTACTTATATAGGTCAAACACCGGGTGAACCGATTACGGTTACCCTTGATGCCTTTGAGTCTTATGTAATAGGAGTCGATCATGCAGATTATGATGATTCAACCATTAATCTTGCAAATGGTACCAGAGTTACCTCTGACAAGCCCATTGTTTGTAATTCGGGATCTTGGCTTTCAGGAAATACGGACGGACAATGTATCGGTGCCGATCAATTGGCTCCCGCCGATGTGACGGGTCAAGAATATATTTTGGTTCGAGGTTTAGGAGACGAAACAACAGAGCGTCCAATGGTTGTGGCCATTGATGATGGAACGGAGGTATTTGTAAATGATGAACCGGATCCTATTGCAGTGCTTGATGAAGGGGAATTCTACTTTATTGAGACGGAAAAATTTACGGCCAATGATAATCTGTACATTCTCGCTACAGAAAAGGTCTATGTTTTTCAAACGGTTTCAGGTTCAGCTTCCAATATCGGACCTACCGTAGGATTGAGCTTTATTCCACCGTTGAATTGCATTGGTGCGAAAGAGGTTAACCTTCCATTCGTAAATAGTTTGGCAGGGGGTAATGGTGAAGGAAGAATCAATATCATTACCAAGACCGGAACGAACATTTTCGTAAACGATAGTGAAACACCTCTCACAGGAGCGCAAACCGTAACAGGTAATCCCGATTGGGTGTCATATGCTTTTGATCCACCTGCAGATAATGTCAACTTGGTGAGTGATTCTGTGATGAACGTGGCCCTTCTTACTCGTGACGGAGTAGTGGGTTCTGCCGGATATTTCTCAGGATTTACCCTTGAGCCCGTGGTTGGTTTGAGTGCAGGTATCAGTGGTTCTATACCTTGTATTCCGGGTAATGCCGTATTACAGGTTTTTGGATTTGATACTTACCAATGGTATTTCAATGGTGATGCCATTCCGGGAGCTACTTCAAACACTTTGTTCCCCGAATTTGCCGGAGAATATAGAGTGGAAGGAATTGATTTGGCCTGTGGTTTTGTCTTCCCTTCGAATCCTTTTGATATTCCTTACTGTCCTTCAACACTTGGCGCTGCAAAAGAACTTCAGGTGCTCGAAGAGTCTTCACCTGGAGTATTTGATCTCACCTACAGGATATTTATTGAAAACCTCGCTGAAAGCGCGAGTCAGAACATTCAGATTATTGAGAATATTGGCGGAGGACTTCCTGCGGGAGCTACAGCTGAATTAATCGGAACTCCCACTTTAGCGTTCGGAATTCTTTCCGGCGGTTTAAATCCTGACTTTGATGGAATCAATGATCGAAGATTATTGCCCGGAACGGGAGATCTTCCTGGTTTGGCAGCTGACGCGATTGACTTGACTATAAGAGTTGACATGACTAATGCGACCCAAGATGGTTTCTTCAATCAGGTTACGGTAACAAGCATAAATGAAGGTGAAAACGATGGGGTGACGGGTCCATTTAATGGCCAGGATTTCTCCCACGTCGGAACCAATCCTGATCCAAATGGTAACGGTGAACCAAATGAAGATGGTGAGAATGAGCCAACCTTGACTTGTTTCTTCCCGAATGACTTTGTATACGATGCAGAAAGTTTCTGTATCAGCGACGAGCCACAGTCGATTACTCAAGACGGTGTTAGCTCGGGTACATTTACCGTGGACATTGAAGGTTTGGCTATAAATGATACGTCAGGGGTAATAACTCCGCAAGAGAGCGATCCCGGTACTTATACTGTAACCTTTACCGTAGAAGGAAGATGTCCGACGGTCACTACTACCGAAGTAACTATCATCCCAGTGCCCGTTCCCGGAACTTCAACGAGTATCGATGTATGTTCGGGTACAGATCCAATAGATCTTTCTGAAGTGCTCGAAGGAGAGGATGAAGGAGGAGTTTGGACTGATGACCAAGGAACAGAAATTTCAAACGTATTTGACCCGGTAAATGAGGGAGTGTTTGTTCTAAGTTATACAGTAACGAATGTTCCGTGTCCCTCGGAGACGGCTACCGTTACCGTAAACGTAACGCAAGAACCAAACCCCGGTGTGCCGGCAGAGACAACTTCATTCTGTTTTGATCAAGGCCAGGCTGCATTAGCTGATCTATTGGTAGGTGCTGATGAAGAAGGGGTTTGGACAGACGCTGATGGAGTTGTTCTGAGCGAAAACTTTGACTTTCCAGGAGATGGTGACTTTGTTTTGACTTACACGGTTTCAAATGAAATTTGTGGGGAGCGTTCAACTGATGTTACTGTAACAGTTGTTCCAGTACCTGATTCGGGAATTTCTTTAGGAACCGAGTCGGTTTGTGATGGTGATGAGATTAACCTGAACGGACTCTTGGTCGAAGCCGATGAAGACGGTTCATGGACAGATTCTGAAGGAAATGATGTTGATGACATCGTCATTGTTTCGGAGGTCGGTGAGCAGACATATACATACACCATTGACAGATCACCTTGTCCGGTGGTATCAACTGAGGTTACATTAAATGTGGTTGAGGGAATCTCCTCTGGTGAGCCTCTTGATGACCTCATTACAATATGTGCCAATGAAGGTCCTCAAAACCTATTTAGCTTCCTTGAAGGAGCCGATCCGGGTGGAGTATGGACCAATGAAAACGGCGATGAAATAGCAGGGGTTATAAATCCTTCAAACGAAGGAGTATTTGAATACACCTACACGGTAACGGATGAAATTTGTGGTGAGGTTTCAACTACGATAACAGTTGATGCCGATGAGGAGTACTGCCCCGATGAGTTTAGTATCCCAGAAGGCTTCTCGCCCAATGGTGATGGTATAAATGATGAATGGGTTATTACAGGGCTGCTTCAGCAATTCCCGAATAATTCGATACAAGTTTTCAATAGATGGGGTGCCGAAGTATTCTCTGCTGCTCCATACGCAAATGATTGGGACGGAAGAGGTTCTTCCGGACTGAATTCAGGAGAAATACTCCCCGTGGGAACCTATTGGTACATCCTCGATGTGAGAGATGGGAGTGAACCTAGACAAGGATTTATTTACCTGAATCGATAAACGAACGACTAAATAATTGGCTATGAGCTTTTCTAAAATTAAAAAAGTACTGTTCGGTTTAGCTGTGATGTTATTCACGGTAGACGCAATGGCACAGCAACAGCCGCTATATACCATGTATATGTGGAACCAGCTTGTGATCAACCCTGCATACGCAGGAAGCCGTGAGGCCTTAACCGCATCTGCCGTTTGGCGTGAACAGTGGGTTGGACTGGAGGGAGCACCCTCAACTCAGGTACTGAGTATTCACAGTCCATTACCAAGTGATAAAATTGGTTTGGGTTTTACCGTTGAGAACGATAACGTTGGACCATCAAATACAACTGGGATTTGGGGTGACTTCGCTTACCGCATGCAAACAACTGAAAAAGCCAAACTTGCCTTGGCACTGAGAGCAGGGTTCGGAATTCATCAGGCGGATCTAAGTGGCATTTCTACGGGTGACGTTAACGATCCGGCATTTATGGGGAATGTTGAGAATAACTTCCTGCCTAATTTCGGATTTGGTGCGTACTACTATTCTGACCGAGGTTACGTTGGGGTATCTTCTCCTAGTATCCTTGAGAACGAGTTGAATAGTGGCAACAACACAGGAAGTGATGCCGAGGATTTGAACAACAGGCACTACTACTTATTGGCTGGTTATGTATTCAATTTGAGTGCAGATAGTGGTACCGTTATGTTCAGACCATCGACCATTATTCGAGCGGTTAATGGTGCACCTGTAAGCTTCGATGTCTCAGCGAACTTTCTGATCAAGGAGAAGCTTTGGTTAGGAGCTGCCTATCGATTCGAAGATTCTTTTGCTGCCATGGTGTCATTTAATTTCACGCCACACTTACAAGCCGGATACTCTTATGACTTTGGTTCGAGTAATTTGAACTCATACCACAACGGGTCTCACGAAATAATGCTGACTTACGATTTCTTCAAGGAAGAAGTCAAAGTCAGGAACCCGAGATACTTTTAAGTATTCCAAGAAATCTATTCGAAGCCTCTGCCAAAAGCAGGGGCTTTTTTATTGGTAACTTCGGTCACTGCGCCAACTTGTCAATGGCACTAATTTTGCAAATCGATAATACAAAAGACATGAAGCGATTTCTTTTAATTCCTATTTCCATTATTGGCTTGTTTTTCTTCAGTGCTTGTGAAACCGGCGCCCAAACGGAGACGGGCCAAATTGTTGAGGTTGATGTAAATCAAGCAGAAGATCTAATTGCCGAAGGAGGCATACAGCTGGTGGATGTCCGTACCAAAGGCGAGGTTTTTCAGGGGTACATAGGAGGTGCGCAGCATATTGATTTTATGCAGTGGGATGCTTTTACCGAGGAAGTTAAGAATCTTGATAAGAGCCAACCCGTTATGGTGTACTGTAAAGTGGGAGGAAGATCTCATAAAGCGGCGGTTTACCTTACTGAAAACGGATTCGAAAAAGTGTATGATATCAAAGGTGGGATTGATGCTTGGAATCGCGAAGGAAAAACACTTACAACAGACTAGGGATGTCAAAATTTAAAGAGATTATTAGCGGCGATAAACCTGTATTGGTTGACTTTTTTGCCGAGTGGTGTGGTCCATGTCAAACGATGGGCCCGGTATTGAAAGAGCTTTCTTCCGAGATTGGAGAAAGAGCGCACATATTAAAAGTTGATATCGACAAAAACCCAGGAGCGGCACAAGCATTTCAAGTAAGAGGAGTTCCGACATTTATGATTTTCAAGAACGGAAAACCCGTTTGGCGTCAGTCCGGAGCAATGCCAAAACACATGTTATCCCAAGCGCTTGAAAAGCAAATGTGAATCAGTCTAAAGCAGCAAATTCAAAACCCATTTTCTTCAATCTTTCCAAACTCTTTGGAAGGGCATAGATCATATTTTTATATGCTTTTTCGCTGTCGTGAAAAACAACAATGCTACCTGAAGTGGTATTTTCCATGACGTTATTCAGGCATTGTTGAGGCGATACATCACTACGCCAATCTGCGGTAAGGACATCCCACATCACAATGTCAAAACGCTCTTTTAATCCTTTTACTTGGCTTCTTTTAATTCGACCATATGGCGGACGGAAAAGCCTGGAGGAAACCACCTTTTCACATTCCAGGATATTCTTGTAATAGGAATAATCCGAAAACTCCCACCCGTTCATGTGATTCCAGGTGTGATTGGCCGTTTTGTGACCGGCATCGAGCAATGCCTGGTATGATTCAGGGTACTTGATTACATTTCCGCCGATGCAAAAAAAAGTCGCTTTTGCGTCGAAATCTTTTAGGATTGATAGAATTTCGAAAGTTATTTTTTCGGTAGGTCCATCGTCAAAAGTCAAGTAAACTACTCGCTCCTCCCGGCTCTTATTCCAAAGCAAATCACTTGCTAGGGGTTTCAGAACTTCGGGTGTTTTAACGAGATACATTTATCAGAACTTCATTCTGGGTCTTGACCTATAGGCTTCGAGTTCTTTGATTTTAGCATCAAACGCTTCATCCAAAACTTCAAATTGCTCATTAAGTTTATCCCCAAACTCGCCTTGCGGGTAGCGCGAAACCACATCATCACGAAGACGCCTCACTACCGAATATGCCATTTGAATATCTTGTTGAACTTGTAAAGCGAACTTAGGATCCAAACTCATGTAGTATTCGAAATCTTCAGCGTAACGATCAAAAACGATTTCCGTGATTTCATTTGCCAGTTCATTTTCCCCTAAGGCATAATAATTCTCCGCAATCGGCACCATTAACTTATCAAAAGGAACATTATGGTTTGGCATTACCTCTAAACACTTATTGAGGGCGTTAAGCGCTTTTTCCTCTTTTTGTTCATTGATCAACTGCTCCGCCAAGTTGGCAAATTGCAAACGCAGATTATTGGTCATTCGAAGGTTATTCTCATCCATATAGATTTGACCTTCGCTATCCATTCCACCCCACTTAAATTTGTTCATTACGTTGTCATACATCGCCTCCGTATTTACGGTACCGTAAAGGTTAGGATTACGACTTGGTGGACTTTTTATTGGTGTCAATCTATAGGCTAAACCTTCCAATTCAAAGTAGTCTTGAAGATTAATATAGCTATCGGGACCAGTGGTAACAGCAAAGTAAATGGGTCGTTCCCATTTATTCGTTGCCAATAGGTCCAGCTGCATTAAGTTGTTTTTAACCAAATAACTTCGGTCAATTCTCCACTCAACGCGATCTGAGACTTTGGCGGTGTCTTCAACTGACACAGTTCCATTAGCTACTACCTTATCGACATCAACGGGGATGTAAAAGTTCTTTGTGGGCAATACTGCCAACTTAGCTCCACCTCCCAAGCTGCGCAAATTTTCATCTTTTGCAATAAAGGCTACAGCTTTTTCCACATTTACGGGAACTCGGTTTGGATTCTGGGTTTCATCCATTAAAACGACGTCGCGTGTTCCTTGGCGGTATTTAGTCTCCGTCAGTGAAAATGGCACGGGGTCGGATTCATAAGCTTTGCGCTTCATTTGGTTGATGTACCAATCCGTATTCAATAAGCTCAAGTTGACTACTCGAACATCCGTTCGAATTCCCTCAACTTCTTGGGCATACCATAGAGGGAAAGTGTCGTTATCCCCATTGGTGAAAAGAATCGAGTTTGGTTCACACGTTTCTAAGTAGTTTCCTGCAAAATCTCTGGCGGTGTATCTATTTGATCGGTTGTGATCATCCCAGCCTTCTGCACCCATGAGAATAGGAACGGGTAAGGTTAGAAGAGTGGCGATTCCCGCGATGGTAACTGAAGATTTTACCGATTTACCAAGCAAATAGAATAAGGCAATACCCCCGACACCAACGGCACCCATGTAGAAAATTGAGTAGGAGAAAAAGTGGCTATTCTCTTGAATGCTTTCAAATCCGTAAATAATTGCACCCGCCCCGAATACAGCCCCGGCAGTTTTTGCAAGTTGTTTTTGCGTGATGTGATAAGCGGCATCAAACAAGGCATATACACCCAGACCTATCCAAATGGCAAAGGCATAGAAAGATCCAGCATAGGCGTAATCTCGTTCCCTCGGTTGGAAAGGAGTTTGATTCAGATAAACCACAATTGCCAACCCTGTTAGCAAGAAGAGTAGAAGTGTGACAAACCAATCGTCCGGTCGGCGATAGAGCTGATAAAGAAGTCCTAAGAGACCTAGAATCAGCGGCAACATGTAGAAATGATTGTAGGCAAAATTGCCGGTGATACTGCTTGGAAGGTTGTCTTGACGACCTAAACGTTGTTCATCGATGAAATCAACTCCGCTCAACCAGTTTCCACTTAATAAGTCTCCATGACCTTGAACGTCGTTCTGCCTTCCCGCAAAGTTCCACATGAAATACCGCCAGTACATAAAGTTAAACTGGTAGTTAAAAAAGAACCTCATGTTCTCGGTGAAAGTCGGCTTGTTAATCATGGTAGGCTGACCATCTTGACCGACTGTCCGAATGGGTCTGCCCTTAAATTCTGACCATTCCTTGTAAGCTTGAACGTGATTTGCTTGCGCGCTGTACATCCGAGGAAAAACCGCTTCGAAGTTTGAATCGTAGTTCACGACTGAACCCTTTCTATCATCAGATATAACATATTCATGAGACAGTTCATAAGGCTGATCTGCTTCTGAAATGAATTTTTCAGCGTCGAACCGTTCAGAGAACCACTCTACAACTCGGCCTGTTCTTGCCTTTACCGTCCATGCCTTGGCATACAAAGGGTCTCCATCCAAACGAGGATTTTGCGGATCTGTAGGAGAATTGAAGTAGTGACCGTAAAGAAGTGGCCTATCCCCGTATTGCTCCCGATTGAGATAGGATAATAGGGTAAAAACGTTTTCAGGATTATTCTCGTCAAGGGGCGTATTTGCCGATGATCGAATAACGATCGTAGCAAAAGTGGAATACCCTAGAATGATCACCGTCACAGAAAGCACGATGGTATTCCAAATGGGTTTGTTTTTTCGGTGTGTGTATATCAATCCGTATGTAAGGGCTCCCACGGCTATGAGCGCATAGATGATTACGCCTGTATTAAAAGGAAGTCCTAGGCTATTCACGAAGAATAGCTCAAATTTGCCTGCAAGTGAAACTACACCAGGGATAATACCGGATTGGATTACGCCGAGAATCACCAGAGAGACCAGTCCCGTGATTACAATTCCTTTTGTTGTTGGCTGATTACGCTTGAAGTAAACCACAAAACATATTGCGGGGATTGCCAAGAGGTTAAGTAAGTGAACCCCGATAGACAGCCCCATTAAGTAGGCAATGGCGATAACCCAGCGCATTTCGCTTTTACCGTCGCTCAGGCTTTCCCAGCGCAAAATTGCCCAGAATACCGCGGCAGTAAAGAGGGATGACATCGCATAAACCTCACCTTCAACCGCTGAAAACCAGAATGAATCAGAAAAGGTGAAAGCCAAAGCACCAACGGTACCCGCTGCCATGGAGGCAAGAATTTTTCCGCTGTTAGACTCATCGTCCTCCTCTTTGATCGCCATTTTACGGGCGAAGTGGGTGATAGTCCAAAAAAGGAAAAGAACCGTGAAACTGGAACTCAAAGCTGAAAGCACGTTAATCGCCACCGGAACAATTTCTACGGGAACGAACATGGCAAAAAGCCGACCGAGCAGCATGAAAAGAGGTGCTCCCGGAGGGTGGCCAATTTCCAGTTTGTAGGCGGTAGTGATGAATTCACCACAATCCCAGAAGCTGGTGGTAGGTTCGATGGTCAGTACGTAAACGAGAGTTGCGATTGCAAAAACTCCCCATCCCGTAATCAAATTCAGCTTTCTAAAATCCATCTAAGGTCTGATTTGCCTGCGAAAATAAGAAAATAACCCTCCCACAATGGGAGGTAAGTGCAGTGGTTAAAAAGCTTTGACGAGAATTAGGTTTTTTTGGGATGAGAGTGGCGTTAATTAACGAAATTATTAAATTTGCACCTCGTTTTTCACGACGATGTCCCATGGTGTAACTGGCAACACGTCTGATTTTGGTTCAGAAGAGTCTAGGTTCGA